>CBFDUR010000077.1:0-7349 GCA_965613005.1 uncultured Ignavibacteriales bacterium | reverse complement strand
ATAAAAAACAATTGCATCAACTAAGATTGCATAGCCGAACCATAGTCCAAAAAATCCCCATTGAGTTCGCAAACCGCTTAATGACCAATTCAATATCCAAAATATCAACACTAAACAAATTCCGATCCATCCATATAACGGAAACATTTTCTTTCGAATATTTACTGCCATTCGTATTTATTCCTATTTATGATTTAATATCAACTTTATGATTTAATATCAACGTCATGGTTTTTGCATCTATATTACCGCCGCTGATAATTACGCCTACTCTGCCTGAAGGAATAATCTTCTTACTCAACAAAGCGGCAATCCCCAATGCACCTGAAACTAACTTCATCCGGTAAAAAAGAAATCTAACGGCTTCAATTATTGATTGCGCTGTTACGGTAACCATTTCATCGACGTATTTGAGAACTAATGAAAAAGTAACTTTACCTAAAGAAGGGGTTCTCGTCCCATCGGCAATCGTCGAAGGATTTATAACTGTGTGAAGTTTTTTAGTATAAAACGATTTAGCAGCATCATCGGCTAATTCCGGTTCAATACCTACCGTTTTACCTTTTGCAGCTATAGCCGAGCCGTTAAGCAATCCACCGCCTCCGCAAGGGACTAACAGTAAATCTAAATTCTTCAGTTCCGCCAACATCTCTAACGTTGCTGTCCCTTGCCCAATAACGATATTGATATGATCATAAGGTGGTATTAAAGTAAATCCTTTCGCTTTAATTATTTTTTCCGCAACATTTTCTCTCACTTCTTTATCAGGATCATATTCAATAATATTAGCTCCGTAACCGGCAGTCGCACTTTTTTTTATTTCAGATGCATTTTCCGGCATAACCACTGTAGCATTCAACCCAAGTATTTTACAAACCAGTGCAACTGCTTGAGCATGATTCCCTGAAGAATAAGTGATAACCCCCTTATTTTTTTCTTTTTCGGATAATTGTAATATTGCATTAAAGGCACCCCTAAATTTGAATGCCCCTGTTCTTTGATAATTTTCGCACTTTAAGAATACATTTGCTCCGGCAAGGTTATCAAGAGTTCCGGATATCATTATCGGAGTTAAATTCGTATAAGATTTTAATCTTTCCGAAGCAACCTTTATTTTTTGAAACATCACGTCCCACTAATTTGATGACAATGTACTAAACAGAAATACAAAAATTCAGCTTAAACTGCCGTAGTAAACTTCCGTATCATATTTAAATGTAATAAAACCATTTGAATTATATTTCTCGAAAATACTTTTTAATTCTTTCATCATACTCCCATAGTTTCTAAAGCCCGGCAACGGTATGTATGAGCTTGACAGCAATCGGCCCTTTAATCCATCAAAATTGAATTTTTGATAATTATTAAAATGTATAACTTCATAATCAGAGAAGAATTTTTTAAAGATATTATCGTCTAGATTTTTATGGTTCACTTTTTTATAATCAATAGCAAATTTATTCAATAAATCTTCATGAGCGGTTAGAAATCCATCGGAATCGATCTTACGGGAATTCCAGATTAAAATAACCAAACCACCTTGTCTTAGTATTCTTAAAAATTCCTTCTTTGATTTTTTTATATCAAACCAGTGAAATGATTGTCCGGCAGTAACAAAATTTATACTTGAAGATTTCAATCCTGTTTTCTCGGCTGAACCATTAACACTAACAAATCCATGGTAATTTTTAAGCAAACTTTCGGCTGCTTCTCTCATTTCCCTGTTTGGTTCTATACCAAAAACTTTATTCCCATCATCCAAAAATAATTTGGATAATATGCCGGTACCGGAACCTATATCCGCAATAATATGATTCGAATTAAAATTTAGATTCGATTTAAAAAAATCTAATATTTCTTCAGGATATCCGGGACGGTATTTTATGTAATATTCTACTCTTCCGGAAAATCTTTTTGTATTGTTCATTTGAATATTTAAGTTCATCAAAATATAAGGTTATAAAAACCAACCGGCTTAAAACCCTCTGCTAATTCTTACCATCGAATTGCGGCTTTTCTTTTCCTTTAATTGTCCTGGTAAAACAAGATTTTTATAAAACTAATTTCGCCTCGACACTTTTTATTTTATCCTCCATAGTTTGCAAACGATCAGTTCTTGTACCTAATCTTAGTGAAGTTGTTATCCTCGGTGCTCCCATTTCGTGCACTCTTTCGTGACATCGTTTAATTGTATTAAAAACAATATCCCAATCACCTTCGATATTTGTTCCATACGCATGCAGTTTCGTTTTCAAGCCCGCATCATTTAATATTCTTTCACATTCGGCAATATATTTTGAAACGGAAACACCCACTCCCATTGGTACTATACATAAATCAACTATTACATGCATATCCTTATTCCTTTCTTATATTATCATAAGTAAAAAAAAAAAATTCTTCTTTATTTAAAGATAATAAAATAAATAAAACGGACATAAGTATTCCACAAATCTTTAACATCTTTTACCGATTGATTTATTATTTTCAAGAGCCGGTCCATACATTTCTTCAACGGTTCGAATTAAGTTATAATGATTTAATTTCGGGTTATAATATTCCATGCTTCTAAAAAGATGCTTATATCATTCAAGAACCCGCTAAATTTTGGCTGCCATCATAGTAATCCGGTAGCTCTCTTTCCATCAACATGTTGATTACAATTTATTTTTTAAAAATTAATAAATGACACAATATCCATAACGCGGCAAGCTGCAAATTTAGAAATTAGAGATTATTTTTAAACTATTTCATTTTTTAAATTTCTAATTGATCCCCGTTAGATACATTATTTTAACAAAAAAAACTTATTATGATTATCTAACGGAGTTGATCTAATTATTCTAATTTCTAACCAAATAACAATTCATAATAATCAATAAAACAAATTATTCGCAGAATTCCCATGCGAGCTGTTTTTTTTTGTTCCATTGGTTTATTGTTCATTTTTTAGGTAATTAGACCAATTAGAAATTAGAACAATTTTAATCAATAGCATATCAAAATATTATTTCGCCTTAATTTCTTTATCCTGTGTAATAAAAAAAGATTACACTAAACAGGCAAAAAAAGACAAAGATTTGACCGACAATTCTATAAATGGAATGAATAAAAAAATTCAACTCGATCAAAACGCAACGTTTTTTTCACTTCTGATTTTAGGATAATATATTTCTTTTGAATAACTGAACGCTTTTAATCAGATGTATAGAATATCGACAATAAAGCCGCTATCTCATCAACGGATTTTATTTAGCTCTGTTTGTGTACGCTTGTGATTTTCGTAAAACAAATAAGCCGTGATGATAATTCCAAACGTAGTTATTGAACCAAACATTAAGATAATATTTGGATTTAATATATCCTTCATTTTGTCGTTAAAAAAGATTATATAATTGAGGTAAGTATTCATTATATGCGTTAAACGGGAGGTAGTCTTAGTTGTAAGATTAATATTACTGAGTACGAAACCGGTGATTATTAGACAAATGGAAATAAGAATTGAAGTAATTGAATAAATAAAATATATATCATTTTTCTTTTTTTTCATCCTACTTTTTATTTTTGCCATCACAACAAATGTAAAGTTAGGCGATGTTTTAATTCCAGTTATATTTTTCAGACCTTCATGTACTAATTGCAAAGCCTTTAATCTTTTTTGATATTCTTCGGAACTTTTTAACATTTCATTTACCTTTTGTATAATTGAAGGCTCTAGTTCACCGTCGATATATTTATTTAATATTTCATCGTTTAACAGATTCATAACAATTCCTCAGCAAATTTGTTTTTCAGTATTACGTCCTTAAATGCATTTCTAGCTCTATATAAAATAACTTTAACGTTTGTAACGGATAACCCCATTACTCCGGAAATCTCTTTACAAGTCATATTTTCAAGATAGAACAAACTAATTACAGATGCATATTTTGAAGGCAATTGATTTATCAGATTTTTTACAAAATTTGAAATATCTTTTTGTTCCAATATTCTAAAATTTTCTTTACTCTCAAGGTGTAATTGATCGTCAATCGATAACATTCCGGATTCGATTTTTCTTTTCTTTGCGGAAAGTTTACTCAAAGCAGTATTGTAAACTATTTTATAGAACCAAGTTGAAAACTTTGCCTCATACCTGAAATCTTTCAAAGAGTTATAAGCCTTCAAAAAGCAGTCTTGCAAAACCTCTTCGGCTTCCAATTCATTTTTCAACATCCTCACCAATAATGGAAAAGCTTTATTTTTATATCTGTCAATTAATAAAGAATAATCAGATTGATTACCCTTCTTAACGGATTCTATTATCTCTTGATCAGTCGGTTTTTCCATTTACTTCTTATGACATATTAATTACATAAAAGGTTACAAAAATATTATGGGAGTAATCTAAAAAAGTCTTTCCCCGATTTTTGAATAATGATTACCGACAAAACCAAAATTTATTTACTCAGAGAATACTTTTCCAATCGAGACTCATTATTTTTAGCATTAATTTATAAAAGACTTACTTTGCATAAAAAAATATTTTCATGGAAAACAATAGATACCTAATCCGATTGAAGTTTGAAACCGACATTCGAATTTAAATATCATTGCATAATCATCGTTCAAAAATTTTTACTGCTAATTAACAAAATATCATTAACCATGTTTTAAATGAATAGAGCCTTTTTCAGTTTCGTTCTATATTCATTTGAAAATTATTACAGCGGATCATTTATATTTTATTTGATATGTAACCTGATTGTAAATTTTATTGTCATAAGTATTAAAAGCCGTTTATTAAATTACATATAATTTTTATTTGCAATAATAAATTTGAAAAATTTAAATAATCATTACCTGTAATTTTCTTAAGCTGGATTTAACCATAAAATTAAAAAAAAATTTAGGAGAGCCAAATGAATGAAAGTGTAAGTATAATAGGTGTATTTATACCAATAATATTCATACTTGTAACAGGTTTAGTTTTAGTAACTTTTTACTATTTCCGTTCGAGAGAAAGGCAATTGTTAATAGACAAAGGATTGAGTACTGAATCAATTAAGGAATTTTTTGAACATAAAAGAGATCCGTTCCGGTTGATGAAAATAGGAATTATTTTAATTGCATTCGGTTTAGGACTGGGCATCGGCTTGATGCTTAAAGATGCCACAAATAAAGGGTTTTATGTTGCTTTTTCAATTTTTGTTTTTACAGGCTTGGGATTTGTTATTGCCAATAAGATATCAAATAAAAATGATTTGAAAATTAAATAACTTTATTTTAAGTTGAACGGTTGAACTTTTTTTTATTGAACTTCAACAAGTTTTTTAATGACTATCAATTACATTAAAAAAAAAGGATGAATATGTTGCTAAATTTTGATAACGCACCTAAAATTGTGTAAAAGTTAAGTTATAAGAAAAAGAGACATTACCAAGTAATTGATTTATAAAATTTGCAGTGAGATAAATAATTCTTTCAAGGCTCTTTCTATTTTCAAATGCCCTTATTACTTTTGTTCTTCTTCGCATTTCTTTACTTAGGCGGCGAGGACTATTTCTCGTCATTTGTGTTTCAAATAATATCAATTTCAATCCAAAAAAAACCTTGAAGATTGGGTCCTGTCACTAAGCTCACCTTTTTCGGCACGTAATTTAATTAACTTTGCATATTGCAAAACAGTAGTTCTAAATTTTCAATAAAAAATCGGATAAAAATTTGTATTCGATACCATTGTAATCTGCTGGAAAATATTTATCCATTGATAAAACAATTTTTTTATAATTATCAGAGATTTTTTCAAGATTACCAAATCCCCTTTTGATAGTCTTATCTTCTTCTAAGTTTCTGCATACTTGGATATATAATCTTTCACTCTGCTTTTCGGCAATGAAGTCTATCTCATTACCATTTAACACACCGATTGTAATTTCGTTTTTTCATTTCAAGCAATACAATATTTTCCAATATACCGGAAATATCTTTATCCTTATAACCAATAAAGCCATTCCGTAATCCGATATCTCCCATATATAGTTTATCGAAATATTCAAGATGTTTTTTCCCTTTAATATCGAATCTCGGTACTCGATAAAATAGGAACGTACTTTCAAGATGATGAATATAATTTTGAATTGTATCGACAGAGACTCTTACTTTTTGTGATTTGAAATAATTTGAAATACTTTTTGCAGTAGTAATATTTCCACAATTATCCATTAAATAAAAAACAAGCTTTTCCAAAAGCTGAACATCACGAATATTATTTCTTTTAATTACATCTTTAAGCAAAACCGTATTAATTATGGAATTCAGATAATTATATACGGCGTTGCTTTCATTAAATAAATAAATACCGGACAACATAACGTAAAAGCGAAAAAAACTATTGAAGTTATCTTTGGTAGATGCTTTGTCTTTGTTTGGAAATAGAAGGAACTCCGAAAATGTTAACGGTTAAATTAGTATTTTCAACATAACCTCCGCTGAGATATGTTGCCAATTCCAACGGGAGCAAATGTACGTTTGAACCGGTTATAATTATATCGGATAGATTTTCTGTAAGAATAGATAAAACCGCTTTCTCTCAATTTGAGATCTCTTGAATTTCATCGATGAATAACTATTTTTCCCCGGGAATTGAGGTAAAAGCCGATTTAACATATTTATATAAACTTTTTGTATTTTGAAATATATAGATTAGTGTTACCTTTAAGATACTTGTTTTTCAATCATTTACACCAAAAGTTCAAAAAATTTCCAATAGTTGCTTTTATCTATTTTGTAAACATCGGCATCATAAGCCTCGGAAAAACCTTTAGGCACTTTGAGTTTTTGTTTTTCAGAATATTTCATTTCGTAGCCTGTTATTTTTCCTGAGGTTTCTTCAATATAATCGATTTCCTTTTGGTCATAAGTCCGCCAAAAGTAACTGTTTACACTTCTATTATTGTAAGAATTGGCTTTAATCCTTTCGGAAATGCAAAAATTTTCCCATAAAGCGCCGGCATCGTTCCTTAATGAAATAAGATTAAAATTGTTGATAAGTGCATTTCTTAATCCGTTATCATAAAAATAAATTTTAAATGCCTTTGTTAATTCCTTACGAATATTCCGCGAAAAAGAATTTAACTTGAAAATTACAAAACTCTGCTCTAATAAGTCTATATATTTTTGAATTGTTAAACTGCTTACTCCGAGCTTTGAGGCTAACTCGTTATAAGTTACTTCATTACCAAGCTGTAAAGCCAAAGATATTAATAAATTTTTTAATAAACTCGATTTTTTAATTCCTTCAAATTTTAATAAATCCCTGAACAAATAACTTGATGCCAATTCCCCTAATCTACTTACCGCTGCTTCTT
>CBFDUR010000076.1:0-7376 GCA_965613005.1 uncultured Ignavibacteriales bacterium | reverse complement strand
AAATCCTTCGAAACAGCTATCTTGCATTGTAGAGTTAACTACTAAATTTCAAAAATTTTCATTAATTTTGAAAAAATTTGAATATCGTACTTTTCCTATTTAAGATGAATTAGATAAACTTGATATGCCCACTGTTTACAAATGCGTATATTATATCTATGAGGCGTATCTAAAAAGGTTATTTCCAAGTTTACGAATTATTAATATTAATAAAAATTAAAGTTTTTTCGTTAGAAAAATACCTTTTTAGAGTAGACTCATTTATTAAACATAATATCTATGAATCCGTTTTTTTATCTGTTTCTTCTTTATTTGGCTCGGTTGCTTTTATTTCAGATACTTTATCATCCTTCTTTTTACTTTGATAGCTGAAAATTTTTGAAAGTAAAAATCCTAAAAGAAGTCCGACAAACCCGCTTACTGAGATTAATACAACAGCAGACATTGGAAATTGCCAAAAGAAAACGTTTATTATGATAACTTTTGCATTCTGAGTAACAAATATTGTAAAAAGGATTATCAATATCATGAATAATGTGATTTTAGTTTTCATTCGTTTCCCTCTCAAAAATATATAGTAAATTTTAGTTTAAAAACTTACATTTTTAGTTAATTATTTTTAATATGTATGTCTCTTTGTGGAAAAGGTATTTCAATATTATACTCTTTAAATTTCGAAATAAAGTCGGCTCTTTAAAACGAGCGGTCGGTTTATAAATTCTCTGGTCCAAACTCTTAAATTAAAATTCAAGGAGCTATCGGCAAATGCATCGAACAAAACTTCAGACTTGGGATTTTTTAATACTCCCGGGTTATTATCGGCAACAGTGAGAAGTAATTTTTTTACAATTTGCGGATCATTATTGTAAGAAACACCCACCGGAATAGTGAATCTGACATTTCTGTCGGTATAGCTCCAATTAATTACTTTTGAAGAAATAAATTCAGAATTAGGTACTATTATTGCAATATTATCGTTTGTAACTATAGTTGTTGAACGCATTGAAATATTTACAACATCTCCATAAACTTCGTCTACCTGGATTCTATCCCCGACCTTAATCGGTCGTTCAAATAAGATAATTATACCACTTACAAAATTATTCGTTATATTCTGTAAACCAAAACCAATACCAATACCCAAGGCACCGGCAAGAATTGTAAGTGCGCTAAGGTCAATACCTACTGTTTGTAAAATTATAATGAATCCAATAATTAATATTGCATATCTGAATATGGTACCGAATGCTATACGAACACCGATATCTATTTTACTTTTCGCCAACAGTTGATAAACAATCCATTTTTTGATTTTGGTTGTAGCATAGAATAAAATGATCATCAATACGGTAAGGTATATAATCGACCATAACGTTATATGGATATTCCCGAATTCCAGAGGAATATCTAAAAAGTTTTTAATATTTTCCAAAACGTTTTTAACAGCGTTCAATATTTTACCGTAAATTTCAAAGATAAAAATTTTTCATTGGGAATGATTTCAATAGGGAAATTAGTAAAAGCAAATATCAAATAAAAGTATTATTTTATGAAACGAGGCATATTCACAAAGGTAATTCTATAATTTTCGAATTGTGAATATTAACAAAAATCAAAACCTTTTCACTGGAAAGATACCTTTTTGAAGAGACTCATAAAAAATATCTTGAGCGTTCGCAAACCGGCAAAAAGATATTTTTCGTTTTAAAAATTGACATTATTAATATTATTTTTATTTTAGTAGATGAATAATGAACGAGGTATAATATACATGAAAAGTTTCAATAAATTTTACGGGTATATTTTTCTTTTAATAACAGTTACTTTATTACAATCATGTACCCCCCAACTAGTTAATCTCTCTATCGCGAAAGACAGAGTGATTGAATATCATTCATCAGGACAATACAATAAAGATTTAAATAAGGTCGTTAAAAATGCCGAAGATCAATTTAATAAACTAACGATAAAAAAGAATGATGCCGTTGTTTTTGATATTGATGAAACTACGTTATCTAATTATGAATTTGATAAGGCAGGTGGATTCGGTTATGTCAGAAGTTTATGGGGTAAATGGGTTGAAAGTGCAAAGTTGCCGGCTATTCCTCAAGTAAAAAAATTATATAATTACTTAGTGAAAAGGAATGTAAAAATAATTTTTCTTACCGGAAGAAGGGATTATCATTATAATGCAACGTTAAAAAATTTAAAAAATGTAGGTTATGTTTCGTTCGACACGTTAATAACTAGAACTCCATCTGAGTTTAAAATGACTGCTCTAGATTATAAATCAAGGGTACGAATTGAACTAACACATAAAGGATATCATATAATAGGCGATGTGGGAGACCAATGGAGTGATCTTCGAGGTCCTTACCATGGAATACAAGTTAAAATACCGGATTATCAATACTTGATCAAATAATAATTTTTTGAAAACCTACGTCTAAAATTTTTGAAAGTTATTTGATTACGGATTAGTTATTTAAAACGGTTCTATACAATTTTTATCGGGTAAATGAAAAATAGTAAAAGAACATAAAAATTTTTATTCTATTTATCTTTAAGAAATGTATCTTCTTTTAATTCTAAAACTTAAATGATTATAAGTTTTTATTTATAAATACTTACATACTTTTCATTAAACTTTTGAAATCATAAATTCAATTTCATCGCTTCTTATGGAATTTTAATATTTTAAATTTCTAAGTATTTATCGATAATTACTCAATTTTAATTTTTGCATTTGCTATCAAAACAGAATATCTATATCCTGCACCAAAATCTTTATTTATTTCAACCTTTCCTGTTACCAAAATAACTTGCCCTACCTCTGCCTGTTCAGTACTAGTTACGAGTAAATCATAGTTATCATTCGAACTAGTTCCATCTTGTATATGAATCCAATTTCTTTTCATTATGTTTGCATTAAATTTAATAATTTTTCCACGTACGGTTATTTCTTTCCCGGCTAATTTGTCTTTTTCAGAATAAACCTGTGCAATAGTTAAACCTCCTTTTACAGGTTTAATTTTTATATTCTCTTCCGGTTCACTATTTACACCTGAATGTATTGCCGAAATCAAAAACTGCGAGGAAGAAGGATTTTTAGAAATATTTTGCACAAACAAAATCCTATCAAACGTACGATTCAATTTTTGGCTATGAAAATTTTTCATTTCCATCGATTGTATATAATAAAGCGTATCCCCTATATTAGCCTGAATCTTTGGAGCCGCAATCCAATAATCATTCCCATTTTCAGAAACTTCAAGATATGAATAACTTGAAGCATCTATCCTATCGAGAAGTTTTACTGCATGCATCCCCACGGGAAGTTTATTCAATCTTTGATTTGGAGATGCTGATTTTTTACATCCAACTATAAAAGTTAAAACTAAAATTAATACTAGATATAACAAATGTTTCATAATTTTTCCATTACTGTAATTAAGAAAAAGTATTTTATTATTCATTAATATATTAAAGTTGATGCAGAACTCCGAAATATTTATGATTTTTCGATTAAATTAATTGTAAATCCATTTGCAATATCTTTTATTATATTAATTCAGTATTTCTAATTCACTTTAAGAAAAAAATATTTTATTTCAATGGAAACGCTTCAAATTTGGATCACTCACTATGGTTATTTTGGGATTTTCGCACTATTAGTTCTGGGAATAGTAGGAATCCCAATCCCCGATGAAACACTCATGGCTTTAACCGGATACCTAGTGTATAAGGGAGATCTTAATTTACTACCGGCATTTTCAGCAGCCTATTTTGGAAGTATAATAGGAATCTCAATCAGCTATGCAATAGGGAGTACTTTCGGGTATTATGCATTAATAAAATATGGTCATCTCATACATATCACTGAAGAAAGATTAGAAAAAGCCCATAACTGGTTTGAAAAAATCGGGGGGTGGGCTTTATTAATAGGTTACTTTATACCCGGAGTTAGACACATCGTTGCAATTCTTGCCGGAACATCCAAGTTACGAATGTGGGAGTTTGCTTTGTTTGCTTATACCGGCGCTTTTATTTGGGCTTCTACTTTTATTTCAATTGGATATTTCTTCGGAGAAAAATGGGAAATTTTTCTGAAGAGTATCCATCGACATTTGGTACTATTTGCAATTCTATTAATTATAATTATTATTATAGGGTTTTATATAAAAAACAAAATAAAAAATAATAAAAAATAATAAAAATAAAGTAACATTCAATTAGTAAAAAAGATAAAGGAATTACCTTCTCATAAAAACATCCCTATTGCGGCAATCGTTGTTTCATCTAGTGACAAGGACAAAAAAGATTTCTGAAAGAGGGTTTCTCATTTTATTTTGGGAAACATTTTCCACAACAAGAATTATTCAACATTATTGAGTATGTGATTTAAGGACGGGTGATTTTTTGAATTTCACTACTAATCTTAATTCGGGATTAACCGGATCATTTGTCTTTACGTATAAATATTCTTCTCTTTTATACCGGCTATGTTTTGAAGAGTTTTTATAATATACATCCAATTTTGCTCCTTCTCCCGCAGCAAGTTGCTTTTTCTCCAAACTGTAAGTTAAACATTTGCAAGAAGATTTAATCCCTTTAATTTTTAACAACATATCGCCGGCATTTGAAATTATAAAATTAACGGTGTCAATTTCGGCATTGCTTTCAGTTCCCAATACATATTCGAGCTTATTTACGGCAACGCGAGGTCCTAAATGTTGTGCCAATGCAAAAGCTGATAGTGAGAGAAAGGCTGTGAATAATAAAATCCGTCGCATTGTTTTTCCGTGAGCAAAAATATTATTGAGTTATAAAAATTATTTTTTATAGGACGTTATCATAAATAAAAATACTTTTATCTTTTATAAGATAAAAAATTTTATTAAAATGTAATATACGTATATTTATAATACATTGTTTAACGTCAACTTCCCGGTAATGTGAATAAATTTAAAATTTTGAGTTTGCAGCCGGCTATTAAATGATAATTTGAAACGTCCATAATTGCACAAGCAGACACACAACTGTCCCCTGCCTTTTACGGGAAGAAAATGATTATATTTATCAAAAGGAAATATGTATGGATGTATATTATTCTCAACAATATTTTTGTTTTTTGCGCCTGCCCGGTGTAATTTTTTTTTATTACACCAGGTCAAGGTATATTGAAAGAAGATTAATATAAATATTGATAGAATGACTGTATGGAAGAAGTTAATTTTTATACTAGAATCAATCATACCCCACGGAATAAATATTTAATAGGTTGAACTTTATTATGGATAATAGTATAATTGGAAATATAAACACATGAAAGACCTAAATCATATAAATACTAAAATTTTGGGACTTATCGGGCATCCGATAAAACATTCTTATAGCCCCTATATTCACAATTTAACGGCTGAACTATTGGGCTTTGATTGTATTTATTTACCTTTTGATGTTCCGGCATCCGACTTGAGAAATGCTTTACGGGGAATGAAAGCTCTAGACATTCTTGGATTTAATATCACAATTCCACATAAAGAAAGTATTATTCAATTCCTAAACGAAATTTCTGAAGAAGCTTCCATCATAGGGTCTGTGAACACTATAGTTAATGATCATGGCAAATTAACAGGATATAATACCGATGTAAACGGTGTTTTTGAAACTCTTATTCCGTATAATGAAGAAATTAATGGTGAAGTAATCACAGTTGTTGGAGCCGGTGGGTCTGCGCGTGCAGTTATCTATACTCTGATACGTCATTTTAAACCTAAGGTTATAAACCTAATAAATAGGACATTACAGCGTGCAGAAAGCTTAAGAGAATATTTCTCTGAAAAAATGAAATTTGATTCGTTCAATACATTTGAGTTATTTCCGCCTGTACTTGTGGAAGTATTAGAAAACTCAAAGTTAATAATTAATGCTACTTCAATCGGTATGTACCCCGATATAGATGATACTCTAACCGAAATAAATAAATCATTTAACGAGAATCAAATTATTTTTGATTTAGTTTACAATCCAACCGAGACAAAGTTATTAAAGATTGCATCAAAACAGGGTGCCCTTACGATTAATGGGATAAAGATGTTAGTACTTCAAGCAGCGAAATCATTTGATTTGTGGACAGAACAAACAATGCCTACTGAAAAAATAGAAAAAGCATTACAATTGTATATAAAAAATTAAAATAAAAAACCGATAATATCTTCACTAAAAATCTTACCGGTTTTCAAAGTTTACCAAGCAAATAATATTTTATTAGAAGATTACGTGAGCTGAGAGAGTCCTTCTTGAATCCTTTCTACTCCTTTTCCCAATTGTTCCAGCGAACAGGCGTACGACATTCTTACGCAGTTGTCATTTCCAAAAGCTATGCCCGGTACCAAACCAACATTTTTTTCTTCCAAAATAAAATTGCAAAAATCTGTGGAATTTTCAATGGTTACACCATTCATTTTCTTCCCATAAAATGAGCTTACGTCATAGAATACATAAAAAGCGCCTTTTGGTTTGGGGCATTTAATCCCCTTTATACCGTTTAATGCAGAAACGATAAATTCCCTTCTTTCTTTAAACTTTTCGACCATCTGCTCAATTTCGTCGCTTGGACCATTTAGGGCTGCGACGGCAGCAGCCTGAGAAATGGAAGAAGCATTGGAAGTAGAATGACTTTGGAGATTTCTTGCAAGTTTTATTATATCTTTATTACCGCCTGCATATCCTATTCTCCAACCCGTCATCGCATAAGCCTTACTAACTCCGTTCACTGTAATAGTTCTATCTTTTAATGGTTCTATGGTTCCAATACTAAAATGTTTTTCATCGTCGAATATTATTTTTTCGTATATCTCATCCGAAATTACAATAATATCTTTATCTTCAAGAACTTTTCCAATTGCTAAAATTTCGTCTTTACTGTAAACTGCTCCGGTAGGATTAGAAGGAGTATTAAGTAAAAATACTTTGGTTTTTAGTGTGATGGCTTTTTCCAATTGTTCGGGAGTAATTTTGTAATGTTGATCAACTCCCGCATCGATAATCACTGATTTTGCTTGTGCAACCTTTACCATCTGAGGATAACTAACCCAATATGGAGATTGAAAAATAACTTCATCTCCAGGATTGCAAACTGCCATTAATAGGTTGAAAAGAGAGTGTTTTGCCCCACTTGATACAATAATATTCTCCGGGTTAAACCTTAAGCTGTTGTCATGAAAAAATTTATTTATTATTGCTTTTATTAAATCAGGATAACCTTCGTTTGGTGTATATTTAGTAAAATTATCATTTATCGATTTTATAGCCGCTTTTTTAATATAACCGGGAGTGGGGAAATCCTTGCGCAAAGGATGGCCGTCAAAGCC
>CBFDUR010000075.1:0-7387 GCA_965613005.1 uncultured Ignavibacteriales bacterium | reverse complement strand
GCACTTTGGGCTTCAATTTCAAAATTAGACAGGTATTTGGAACGTCAAAAAAAAGAGTGGAGAGATAAAGGTTATTTCGAAGTGTTTAATACTAGAACGCAACAAAAAATGCGATTAAACGTTTCATTACTGGAAGATATTGAAAAAAATAAAGATAATTCCCTAAATATTGAAAAAGCAATTAAAAGATTAAACAGACCTTTGTTAATAGCACAAGGTGAGCAGGACTTTACTGTTCCTATTGAAGAGGCTGAGCAACTTTATGAATGGTCCAATAAAGACATGACGGAAATTTTTAAAATACCTTCAACCGGACATACATTTGATATCAAACACCCTTTCGAAGGAACCAATCCCAAATTTGATATGCTTTTAAATAAAACAGAAAAATTTTTTAATAATTATCTATTATGAGGATAATGATGCCAATTAAAGAGAATGTTTCCGATAGTAAATTTTTAAACTTATTAAATGTAATTAATGCATCTCAGGTTTTCTGGATTTTATCTTTTTCTTTTTTAACGGCAATAGCTGCCCAAATTACGATTCCTGTAAAACCTGTACCTTTTACTTTACAGACAATGATGGTCCTTTTTGCAGGTGCTTTCTTAGGAGCCAAAAGAGGTGCATTAAGTCAAATAATATATTTATTTTTAGGTTTTACCGGTTTGCCGGTGTTCGCTCAAATTCCTGATCTTTCAATAGGTTTTGCCAGATTATTCGGACCGACAGGCGGGTATTTGCTATCTTTCCCAATAGCTGCTTTTGTTACAGGTTATCTGATTGAAAAATATAAAAGTTATACCGGAATTGTTTTGTCGATGTTAATTGGCAATCTATTAATCCTTTTATTAGGCTCATTGTATTTAAGTATGGTTTATATTCATGATATTAAAGAGGCATTAATATCCGGTGCAGTTGTATTTCTTGTTTGGATGCTCTTTAAGGTGTTTATCGCTGCCGGTATCTATTTTGGATTTTTACGAAATCAAGTAAATCATAAATAAGTCTGTTACGAAAAAGTATAATATGAAATAAAATCTCATTGATTTCAATTATTAATGAATTTTAGAAAATTGTTTTAACTTTTCTTAGTTGGCTTATCCGTTTTTAACTACTAATATTTCATACTATTATGGAACTGAAAAATATAATTTTTATATTTTTCTTTGTATTTGCTATTGGTTTGTTTACATGGAGTTGTCGAAAATTAATCAAATACATGCTTGTAGCAAAGAAAAAAGATTACAGATTTGATCAACCTCTAAAGAGAATACAAAGAGTTCTCAAAATAGTTTTCGGACAATCAAAATTATTAAGAGACCCTGTAGCCGGTACTTTGCATTTCCTGATATTCTGGGGGTTCATGTTGTTTTTGTTTGCTGTTTCGGAAGCATTAATACAAGGATTTTATTCCCCATTTACTTTAGCAGGAACGGGCGTTTTTTATTCACTCGTAACGTTTGTGCAGGATATATTCGGTTTATTGGTATTTATTGCATGTCTATTTGCTCTTTATCGAAGATTCGTACAAAAAGTTCCGCGTTTGAAAGTTGAGAGATCAGGGCAGCTTGATGCAGCATTCATTTTGATTATGATCATGTTGGTTGTTATTGCAATGTTCGGTGAAAATATTTCTTTAATAGCTGAACATAATTTTATTTTGAGTCACTATGGAGTAAGGCCTATTACTGCTTGGTTAAGTCCGATAATTTATCATGGTGGAGTCCAACAAGCTTCTACTTATTTTGAAATTTTTTGGTGGATGCATGTCACAGTTGTTCTAGGATTTTTAAATTATTTACCTTACTCAAAACATCTCCATATATTAACTTCCATTCCGAATACTTATTTTGCAAACATCGATTCAATAAGAAATACTTTAAAACCGATTGATCTTGAAGATGAAAGTATTGAAGTATTTGGTGCTGCCGATATCGACAACTTTTCGTGGAAACAGATATTAGATGGATACACATGTACCGAATGCGGTAGATGTACTGCGGTTTGCCCTGCGGCAACTGCCGGAAAATCATTATCACCGAGAAAAATAATGGTTGATATTCGCAAAAGAACCATTGAAAAAGCACCATTAATTTTAGACGGTGAGACCGGAAATAAGGTATTAACAAAAGTGCTGGTGCATAATTATATTAGTGATAAAGAATTATGGCAGTGTACAACCTGCATGGCATGCGTTCAAGAGTGCCCTGTTATGATTGAGCATTTGGATTCAATTATTGATATGCGAAGGGACCTCGTTTTAACTGAAGCTGAATTTCCGAATAATTTGAACGCGGTTTTTAAAAGTATAGAAACAAACTTCACACCGTGGGCATTTAATAAACAGGATCGTGCTCAATGGGCAGAAGGTATGAATATCAAAACCTTGGCGGAAGATTCGGATGGCGAGATTTTATTTTGGGTCGGTTGCGCCGGTTCTTTCGATAACCGTTATAAAAAAGTTACTCAGGCTTTTGCTACTCTAATGCAAAAAGCTAAAATCGATTTCAGGATTCTTGGAACTGAGGAAAAATGTAACGGTGATGTTGCCAGAAGGTTGGGTAATGAATATCTTGCCCAGATGATGATGAAAGAAAATATTGAAACATTAAATAATTACGGTGTTAAGAAAATAGTTACTGCATGCCCGCATTGTTTTAATTCACTTAAAAATGAATATAAACAATTTGGAGGTAACTATGAAGTAATTCATCACACTCAGATGATTGAGAGTTTACTTAATGTGGGGAAAATAGAATTAAAAAATAGTAACAGTAACATTCAATTAACTTATCATGATTCTTGCTATCTCGGTAGGTATAATCATGTTTATGATTCACCTCGAAATTCGTTGAAAAAAATAAAAGGTTTACAATTAAAAGAGATGGAGCGGAATAAAAGTAAAGGAATGTGCTGCGGTGCCGGCGGAGGACGGATGTTTCTAGAAGATGAGGAAGGGGAAAGTATTAATGTAGTTCGTACCGAAGAAGCGTTGAAAACTAATGTCGGTACAATTGCTTCCGCTTGCCCTTTTTGTATGACTATGCTAAGCGACGGCGTCAAACATTTTGATAAAACCGATGATGTTGCCGTTAAAGATATTGCTGAGATCGTTCTTGAAAATTCTAAATAACAATTTTTATTTAATTTTTATAGGAGGTATAATATATGAACAAGTATGAAGAATTGTTACAAACTGTAAAAAATCTTGAAGGAGATTTTGAAAAATTCTATGATAGAGGGCAAGCTATTGCCGGTACAAGGCTGCGAAAGGGGTTGAGCGATTTAAGAAAAACCTTACAAGAAATCCGTAAGGATATTCAAGATGTAAAAGCGCAGCGTAAAGCCGAAAAACAATAGCGCCGGTTATAACACTTTTTTACTGAATCTTTATTCCTAAGAACTTGAGCAGTATAATTTAATTAAGGAAATTCAGTCTAATTTCTTTATGTGATCGTCATGTAATATATTTATCTATGAAACGTTTTTCACAACAAAACGAACAAAAAATATATTATTCCGAAAATACCAATTTTGCCCTTTTGTTGAAAAATGCCTTTTCGGAGTGGACTCGCCTTTTAAATTATAAAAATAGTTTATAGATACAAGAAGTAGTTACCGGTTACATTCCCATACTTCATTAGCTATAATTTTATGATTATTGATCATTGACAATATTCCTTTTGTTTTTTAGAAAATATTTTAAGAATTTAAACTTTGTTAGTTTTTATTTTCATTTTTTTGGGTGCCAATGGTAAATTTCAAAGAAAAAGCCAACCTTATCTGGAAGGTAGCAGACTTACTTCGTGGCGATTATAAACAATCCGACTATGGTAAGGTAATTCTGCCAATGACTGTACTCCGTAGATTAGATAGTGTTTTATCCCCGACTAAACAAAAAGTATTAGACTATCTTCCTAAACTTGATAGCCTATCTGAAGCACCAAGAGATATTACTCTTAATAAAATTGCCGGACAAAATTTTCACAATCATAGTAAGTACGATTTTGAAAAACTTAAAGCCGATCCGGATAATATTGCAGCAAATCTAAGAAATTATATTAACGGGTTCTCCGTTAGTGCAAGAGAGATAATCGAGTATTTTAATTTTGAAGAACAAATTAAAATTCTTGATAAACCAAATACCGATATACTTTTTCTTATCGTTTCTGCTTTTGCCGATATTGATTTTAGTTTTGCCAGTACTATGGAGATGGGCTATATCTTTGAAGAACTTATCCGCAAGTTTGCTGAACTTTCTAATGAAACTGCAGGAGAACATTTTACACCGAGAGAAGTTATTAGACTAATGGTTAATGTTTTGTTTGTTTCTGATAACGATATTCTTACTAAAGAAGGCATAGTTAAAACTCTTTATGATCCCGCCTGCGGAACCGGTGGTATGCTTTCAGTTGCCGAGACACATCTCAATAATTTAAATCCTCAAGCAAAACTTGAAGTATTCGGACAAGAATTAAATTCCGAATCTTATGCCATTTGTAAATCCGATATGCTCATAAAAGGAGAAAATCCCTCAAACATAAAATTCGGTAATACTTTTACAACCGATAACCTAAAGGGTGAATACTTCGATTATATGCTCACAAATCCACCATTCGGTGTTGACTGGAAAAAAGCACAAAAAGTTATTAAAGATGAATTTGAAGACCAAGGTTTTGCCGGTCGTTTCGGTGCAGGACTTCCCCGTATCAATGACGGCTCACTTTTATTCCTTCAACATTTGTTATCTAAAATGAAAGCGGATGGTAGCCGTATAGCTATTGTCTTTAACGGTTCGCCTTTGTTTACAGGACAAGCCGGAAGCGGTGAAAGTAATATCCGCAAATGGATTATTGAAAACGATTGGCTCGAAGCTATTATTGCTCTGCCCGATCAACTTTTTTATAATACCGGCATTTCTACTTATATATGGATTTTGACCAATCATAAAAGCCCTGAACGGAAAGGTAAAATTCAGCTTATAAATGCAACGGGCAAAAAAGATGAAGAATTAATTCAACAAGGCAAACTAAATGAAAACCGTTTCTGGAAAAAAATGACAAGAAGTCTTGGCAATAAGAGGAAAGAAATAAATGAAAACGGTGAAGAAAAAGGTATCGGCTTTATTACAAAACTTTACGGCGACTTTGTGGAAAACGAATTCTGCAAAATCTATCCCAATAAATTTTTTGGCTATTGGCGTATAACCGTTGAACACCCTCTTAAAGATAAAGAAGGAAATATAGTAAAAGATAAAAAAGGTAATCCAAAACCCGATACCAATTTACGTGATTATGAAAATATTCCATTCCTTAAATATGACGAACATAAAAAACTTGTTCCGCAAACAATTGAAGAATACTTTCAGCGTGAAGTAAAACCACATTTACCTAATTCCCGGATTGACGAAACAAAAACCAAAACCGGTTATGAAATTAACTTCACAAAATATTTCTATGAATTTAAACCCTTGAGACCATCGGAAAAAATTAAAGCGGATATCTTAAAACTCGAAAAAGAAACACTTGAACTTGAAAAAAAGGTAATGGAATAATGGCTTTACCCATAAATATTAATGAATTAATTAATGGTAAAACGGTTGAATGGGAACGTATTGAATTCCGTAAAGGATGGAATCCTGAAAGAACATTAAAAACAATATGTGCTTTTGCCAACGATTTTAATAATTGGAGTGGCGGGTATGTTATTCTTGGTGTTGAAGAAAAAAATGGACAACCGGCATTACCGCCTAAAGGTCTCGAACTAAACCAAATAGATGCAATCCAGAACGAACTCAACCAATTATGCAGAAAAATTATTCCGAACTATTTTCCTATTGTTGAACCAATCAATTTCAAAGGTAAAAAAATACTTGTTCTTTGGTGTCCTGGTGGAAGTACACGTCCCTATAAATGCCCGGAATCCTTAGGTAAAAAACCTAGATATTTTTATTTCATCAGGAAATTTTCTTCGACTGTTAAACCAACTGCTGAAGAAGAGCATGAACTTATATCTATGGCTAATCAGATACCATTTGATGACCAAGTCAACCATTCTTTTCAATTATCTGATCTTGATTTATCAACAATAAAAACATTTCTTAATGAAGTTAATAGCGAACTCGAAAGTGAAATTCCTAATCTATCTATCAATGAAATTGCAAGAAGTATGAATATTGCTGAAGGACCGGATGAGTTCTTATTGCCTAAAAATGTTGGACTTCTTTTCTTTGGGAAACAACCTCAAAGTGTTTTCCCATCGGCTAAAATAGAAATTATTACTTTTAGTGATGAAGCCGGTTCAAATTACACCGAGAAAATATTTACCGGGGGATTGCACCGGCAGCTTAATAGCGCACTTGAGTATCTAAAAGATATGGTTGTAAAAGAAAAGATTGTTAAGTATGAACAGCGAGCTGAAGCCGATAGATTTTTTAATTATCCTTATGACGCTTTGGAGGAAGCTCTTTGTAATGCTGTTTACCATCGCGGTTATGATAATGATTCAACTATTGAAGTTCGTATTTATCCAACTCATTTAGATATTATTAGTTTTCCCGGTCCGCTCCCTCCACTCGATAAAGAGAAACTTAAGAATAACAAGTTTGATGTACGTAAATACAGAAACAGAAGAATTGGTGAACTTCTAAAAGAACTGCATCTTACCGAGGGGAGAGCGACTGGAATTCCTACAATTATAAAAGCTTTGAAAGACAACGGTTCTCCGGCGCCCGTTTTTGAAACCGATGATGAAAGAAGTTATTTTAAAACATCTTTCTTTCCACACCCTCTTTTTAACTTGGCACTTTATGCAGAAAATCTTGCTCCGAAGCATATTAGTGTTTTGAAATATTGTGTTTTGCAAAGATCGAGGGAAGAGATTTTTAAAAATCTCAAAATGTCGAATCACTTTAAAAATTATAATAAATATTTGGTACCGCTAATTGAGGAAAAACTTGTAAACAGGACAATCCCTCATGCACCAAAAGCACCAAACCAGAAATATTTGATTACAATACTGGGCAAAGAAGTTTTAAAATATCTAAACAAATAATGAAGGAATGACCATACAGTGTATAAGTAGTGTACAAGTACGTAAGATGGAATATGATAGGACAAGCTAAAAACAGTACTTTTATCAACTTAAGTGCACAAGTAGTGTACAAGTTAGGACCAAGTCGGTACTAAGTCAGAATGAAGTTGAAACAATAATTAGAAAATGTTTGGATGCAACAACAATGAAAGAAATTATGCAAGTCTTTAACTGGAACAATGGAACTAAATCTATAAACCCGCTTTTAGATTTAGAGGTTTTACAGATGACAATTCATGATAAACCAAATAGTTCTAAACAAAAATATCAAGCTACTGAAACCGGTAAAAAG
>CBFDUR010000074.1:0-7439 GCA_965613005.1 uncultured Ignavibacteriales bacterium | reverse complement strand
TTATTTGGTTAAGAATATACGGTAAAAAAGAAAGGGTGAAAGATTTTCCCTTACTTAACGAGGACGAAGCCTCAATAATTATTTCTAATTTATTAAATGAAAATCAAAGAAAATATCTTGCAGCCACTCGAAACCTCGATTTTAGTTATACTTTTCTATATGAAAGAAGAAACGTAAATGTCAGATTTAGAGCTGATTGTTATTATGAATTAGATTCGCTAGCTTTGAATATGCGAGCAATAAATTCAGAGATTAGAGCATTTGATACCCTAGGATTTCATCCTTACGCAGTAAGAGCCATGAGTTACAAATATATAAAATTTGGGTTATCATTGATTACCGGGATATCAGGGTCAGGTAAATCGACTACTTTGGACTCTATTATTGAAGCTCATAACAAGATTGATCATATACATATCGTAATTATTGCCTCTCCCATAGAATATGTACACATTTCTAATAATGCAATTATACGACACAGGGAAGTAGGACGCGATGTTTTATCATTTAAAGATGGTGTAATACAAGCTCTAAGACAAGATCCCGATATTATAGTTATCGGAGAAATGAGAGATCCGGAAACCATAATAGCTGCTTTGGAAGTAACCGATACCGGACATAAAGTTTTTTCAACGTTACATACTTCCTCGGCGGTTGAATCACTCGATAGAATTATTGCCGAAGTACATTCGAGTGAACAAGAAAGAGTTAGAAACAGATTAGCCGATGTATTAATTTCTATAGTTTCACAAAAACTTGTGCCGAGTTTGGATGGTAAGTTAACCTTAGCAAAAGAAGTTCTAATTGTAAACCCCGGTGTAAAGGGAGCAATAAAAAATAATAATACTAGTGAAATTTATATGATGATCAATCAAGGCGCTCATCAAGGAATGATAACGATGGAACAAGATTTGAAACGGCTATATTTAAACAAAAAAATTTCTTTGGAAACTGCGATTGCTTATGCTAATAATAAAACTAGAATACAGCAAATTATTTCGGCGGTGTAAATGAAACCAATAGTTTTTACATACTGTGAAGGTACCGATACCAAAATTATCGTTATCTTAAAAGAAAAAAATAAATTAAAAGTAATTAAAGCCGCATCATTTGATATAATTCAATCATCTATTGATATGGAAGAGGATATTTCCGATCTTACTATTGAAGGTGATGAATTCAATTTGGAAGGAATAGGTGATCAAGCTGCATCTACCGGTCAAAAAGCAGCTACTTCCTCAATTAGTGTTATGAGCGTTTCATTATCGGGTATTAATTTAAAAAAATCACTTTTTGTGCCTATTCTTACAGAACCTGCCCTATACTATCATGTTTTTGAAGGCTCACCGGAAAAGAAAAATTCAAAAGTTACCCAAGAAATTATTAATGATATTCAAGAAAGTAAAAATGTAACTATTGATAAAGAGAACCTCGGTTACATAGAGCTGGCGAATAAGTCTCTTCTTTCCGTATTTTTGGGCGGTGAAGTTGGTTGTATTAAACTAATTAATTCTTTAGCGCATTATAACGGTTCTAGATTTTATAAAATTGCGGCAGTCAAAAGCGCAGAAATATCACTTGCATATTATGTTGCTAAAAGGAAAAAGTTTTTCCCCGATGATTATTCTTTAATAGTTTATATCGGTAGAGAATACAGCAAATTAATATTTTTACGCGGTCGCAAGTTATTACACATCGGCGCTATACTTGATATCGGAACGATAAATCTGCACACCTATGATGTATACTTTTCCAAAATTCTCCTTGAAATGGAAAACGGCAGTATACCTACATTGGATAATATCATTGTATGCGGAGAAGACGATTCCGAGAATTTGCTATTGTCTTTTTACGGTACTTTTCCTGAAGCGAATGTTTCAAGACTTGATTTTAACGATATTGATATTTCGAAATTAAAGTCGGATCCGAAGAAAGATATATCCGCTTATAGCGTACCCATTGCAGCAGCAGTCGATTATTTTGATGATTTATCGAAAGTAAATGCAGGAATAAATTTACTACCTAAGTATGTTAAAGAGGAACAAAAATTTATTCAGTTTGCTTGGCATGGATATTTAATGCTTCCGATTTTATTTATTGCAACTTTTTTTATTACCCAAAAAATACTATTTAATAGAAGTGAAATTAATAGACTAAATGATAATATCACTAAACAAACAATTTTACTAAGAAAAAATGAAAAAATATTAAATGAGATTTCAGACCTTGATGGGAAGATTAATAATTTCGATAAGACTCAAAAAATACTCGACTCCGCTTCCGTTGGTACAGGCAAATGGTCAAAGGCTCTACGGGTAATTTCAAAATATTATTCATTGAAAAAGGATATTTGGATTACTAAATTAAGTACTCTCTCAAACGATAAAGTAACCGTGGAAGGATATGCACTGAATAAATTTGTACTTACTGATTTTGCCTATTATATGAAATCCGCCGAAATAAAAAGCATTAAGTACGAAGCTATTCGCGATAAAAATGCTTACAAATATAACATCGTATTTAGTTTGCCTAATTTATCCGAGGGTACTCAATGAATAGAAAAATAAAGAGTACTTTGGGATTAGTGGTATTATTAATTTTTATTCTTCTTGCCGGAGGTATATATATGTTTGTAATCCAACATGATCAGACAAAAGATAAGCATACCCAACTGGCAAAACTGGAAGCTAATCATTATGATACGGATCAATTGAATCATGCACTTAAAAAAGCTACTGTAAAAGCAGATGTAATCGATTCTATTCTTGCTTCGAGAAAATTTAATGTTCCACAGAATTTATCGTCAATTAATTTTTTCAATTTTGTAAATAAGATTAGCGCCGGTTTTTCCGAAAATACTAAAATTAATATTGAATATGCGGGTATTCATACTGCTAAAGAATTTTATTATTATGAATATAAAATTTCAGGTATCGGTACTTTTAATAATTTATTTCAGTTAGTGTATGCAATAGAACATAGTAAAGAGCTAAAAAAGGTTAGTACAATTACGCTTACAAACCTGATTACCACTGATAAAGACGGTATGCCTCAATTCTTGATTAGTTTTAATTTAAATGCTTATATATATTATGCAAATAATGATCGATTTTCGACTAAAAATTTCGTTGAAAATAATCTAAATACTAAATCCGTTTATGATTTATTTTATCCTCTGATTAGGAATGATATTCCTCCGAATGTTAATAATTTACTCAACGTACAAGGAGCAAAACTTTTGGCGCTAATTCCGGAAGGTGCTTTTTTAGCCGATAGTAAAGGAAATACATATTTATTATGGGAGGGGCAGCAGGTTTATCTCGGATATTTGACAAAAATTGACTATGAACATAATACGGTAAATTTTATTTTGAATAAGGGCGGTATAATTGAAAAAATAAGTTTATCGCTACAGAAAGATGGAATTAATAAAAATAAATAAGTGGGAGATTTGAAATGAAAACATTAATTTTTTCAATAGTAATTACTTTACTTTTTTCCACACAATTTTTCTCTCAACAAAATCCGGAAAGAGGATTTAAAGGATATCAAAATCCAAATAAGCTTATATCCCTTTCTTCGAATATTTCTTTTTCACAGGCTATTAAATTAATAAGCAAAGTAAGCGAAAAAGTGACCGGGAAAAAAATTATTTCTACTGTTCAAATAGATTCTGCCACAGGTATAGAATTAAACAGAATGAATTATTTCCAAGCTATGGTAATATTGGTTAAAATGGCGAATTTGGTTTATGAAGTGAAGCCGGATGCTATAATAATCAAAAAACCGGCGCTATCTAAAAAAGAAATGAAAGGAAATAACTATGTATCCGTAAATGCCAGAGAAGTTAAAATCTCGGCTGTTTTCTTTGAATCGGATGTTAATAAAGCCAAAGAACGCGGTATTGATTGGCAAACAATTTTTTCTTCTCAAGGACTTAAATTCGGAGGTCAACTGGGAATTTTGCCGCAAACAACTACCGGCAACGGTACTCAAGTTACCGGAACTACCGGAGGAACTTCTTCAAACGGAACTACATCTAATAATACTCAGCAACAATCTCCTTCATTTAAAATAGGCGGCTCTGCTTCTTACAGTTTAGGTGGGCTATTCGGTAAAGCTATTGCAATCTTTAAATTATTCGAAAGTGAAAATATCGGGCAGATTATTTCCAACCCTTCAATAACGGTATTAAACGGAACAGAAGCCAGATTACAGGACGGTCAAGATTTGGCAATTAAACAAAGAGATTTTTCAGGCAATATCCTTGAAAAGTTTTATTCCATCGGTTCAATTATTACTGTAACTCCCCATGTCTTTCATGAAGACGGAATCAATTATATATTATTAAATATTCATGTGGAAAGAAGTTCCTTTGTCCCTAATCCAAATAATACTATAATAAATAAAACCTCCGCCAATACTAGGGTTGTTTTGTTAAACGGTGAAGAAACCGTTATCGGTGGTATGTTTATCAACCAGAATACTGTTATTAGAACAGGCGTTCCAATATTAAAAGATTTACCTTGGTGGTTTTTTGGACTAAGATATATTTTTGGAAGCAATCAAACAAATGTTATCAAAAAAGAATTGGTCATATTAATAAAAGCAACTTTGGTCCCTACGCTTAAAGAAAGATTAGCCGGTCCGCAATTAAAAAATCCAATTCGAGATCAAATAAGAAAATATCAGAATGACATAAAATATTATCATTTTAATCAATCGAATTCTAACAAAAATTAGGATTACTATGGAATCAATTTTAATTGTAGATGACGATTTAACTCTTTGTAAAGTTCTTCAAGAAGAGCTTTCTGAAGTGGGATACGATGCAAAGTATGTAAATAGCGGAGAGACGGCATTAAATTTTGTATCTGATAATAAAGTAGATCTTATGTTGCTGGATCTTAAAATGCCCGGTAAAAACGGCTTCGACGTACTAAAAGAATTGAAGCGGAAAGGAACTAAAATAAGAGTTATTGTACTAACTGCATACGCTGATGTTAAAAGCGCTATTGAATCCGCTAAATTAGGAGCTATCGATTTTATAAGTAAACCATACGACTTTGACGAACTTTTAATTACAATACGTGAAGTTTTACAAAAAGATATATAACTCATGAAAATCAGTTTTAGAATCTTGCTTATTAATTTTGCAATTGTTGCAATTATACTGGTAAGTTCGGCTTTTGCATTTTATAAAGTGATGTATAATGTACTTTCATCACAACAATCAAAATATTTGCTTAATTCCACTAATGAATTTATCTATGCTTACAATGGTTGGATTCAAAATACAGAAGGCGAATTTAGAAAAATAATTAAAAATGAACCCGGCAAAATTTTTACTAATGAAATAAATAATAAAAGATATTTGGATTTTATTTTGGAAACCAAAAATAAAAATTCCCAAATCATTATTAATAAAATTTCAAAAAACGATGTTCATATACCTTTAAAGGTTCTTACTATTCCCGGTTTTATAAAAGAAAATCCCTTTACTTTAATCAATACTTATCAGAGTCCGGAAGGAAAATACTATTATTATGGGATAGTAATTAATGAGACTCTTCTAAATAGAATGTCTAAAAAAATTAATGCGGATATTGCTTTAGTATGGAAAAACTCACCTATTTTGTTTTCCAAAAAATCAGACAATCTGAAATTTTCATATATTTTAACCAAAATATATAATCAGTTGGCATCAAAAAAGAACTTTAATATAATATCGAAATCGACTGATTCCAACGATATATTGGCAACTATTTATAGGCCCAGTGAATTATTTGATTTAAATAATTCACTCCGGTACCTGATATTTATAACTCCTAATGAAACTGCGAATCTTAGAACAAGTTTAAAATATATACTACTAATAATCGGTTTTACCGGTATTATCCTTTCACTTATATTAACCTATATTTTCACCGATAAAATACGAAAGCAAATTACACTTTTAAGCAAGGCAACCCGTAGAACAAAAAAGGAAGATTTCTATAATAAGATAGAGATTAAGAGTAAGGATGAACTAGGAGAACTTGCATGCGCCTTTAATGATATGCTTAACGATTTAAAAAAGAACGAAAAGGCGAAAAATGAATATTCTGAGTTTATCAGCCTGATTAATAAAAATCCGACCCTCAACGAAATTGCCGAAGCAGCTCTTCATAAAATTATTAGAACTTGTGATTTTACAATAGGCGCTTTATACTCTGTTGACGGCGAAAATGTTTCCTTATTAAGCTCTTACGGTGTAGATACAAATTCCCTTGATTTTGAAAAATCAAAATTTTACGATTTGGTTATTAAAAACCGGGAATCTGTCGAAATTGACTCGGAGGAAAATCTTCCCATTATAACTACCGGATTACTTTCCATAAAAATTAAATATCTATTGATCTTCCCAATACTATTTAATAATAAAATTATTGCTATTCTCGAATTAGGCTCAATTTCCAAAATTACTGAAGAAGCTAAGGAATATTTGGCGAAAATTAAAGAACAACTGGCAATAGGTTTAACTAATGCAGTTGCATTAGTTGAGCTGGAAAAAATGGTAAATGAATTAAAAAAGTTAAACGATGAATATCAAAAACAAAATTTACAAATCCGGAAACAAAATGAAATCTTGGTTGAATTGCATCAAAAATTAAATGAGAAAGCACACGAACTGGAAATTGAAAAAAACAAAGCTGAAGAGGCTACTAAATTAAAATCTCATTTCCTGGCTAGTATGTCTCATGAATTGCGTACTCCGATGAATTCAATTTTAGGATTAACCGAATTGATACTTGAAGACGGCACTTTGGACAAAAAAAACAAGGAAAGAATTCAAGTAGTATTCAAAAGCGGAAAGAGACTTATGGATTTAATTAACGATATTCTTGATCTCTCTAAAATTGAAGCCGGAAAAATGGAGGTACATGATGAAGAAGTTCCTCTGAATGAACTTTTAAAAGAGGTTGAAGCAGCGGTTAATCCTTTATTCGCCAAAAAAAATGTAGAATTTAAAATCTCACGTAATACAAATACAAATACAATAATTAATACCGATAGAGGTAAAGTTACTCAAGTACTGATTAATCTAATTGGTAATGCAGTTGAATTTACTGATGACGGCTTTGTTGAACTTAAAATTTCGACTTTTGATAATAATCAATTTTTAAGATTTGATATTATTGATACGGGTATCGGAATTTCCGAAGAAAATATAAAAATTATCTTTGATGAATTTCGTCAGATAGACGGAACTACTACCAGAAAATATAGCGGAACAGGACTTGGACTTGCCATCTGTAAAAAAATTGCCGGTTTGCTGAATGGTTCTATTTCCGTCGAAAGCAAATTAGGTGTAAGTTCAACTTTTTCTTTTATTATACCATTACATCTTATCGGTGCAAAAGGAGAAAATAAACTTGAAAAAATCATAGCCAGTGCCT
>CBFDUR010000073.1:0-7440 GCA_965613005.1 uncultured Ignavibacteriales bacterium | reverse complement strand
GCACAAAGTTCTGGATGCCCGCCTACGCGAGCATGACGTATTACTAAAATTCAAATTGAGACACGACCCATTCTGGAGGATAAAGCAAATCACTTGACTTCAAAAATACCCTCTCGTAAGCTTTTCAAGCTTGCTCATTAAAATAATTTGGAGGTTACCCCCTTGAATCGAAGCACATTGGAAGCCAAAGATCGCATCATCCTTGCCTTGGATTTTTCCTCATTTGAAACGGCGCGTCCCTATATTCAGCAACTCAAAAGCCATGTGGGTATTTTCAAAGTCGGGTTGACGCTTTTTATTCGAGAAGGTCTGCCTCTGCTTGAGCGGATTGCGGACATCTCCGGTACTGCTAATATTTTTTTGGATTTAAAACTATACGACACCCCCATGCAGGTGGGTAGTGCGGCGGCGGTACTTCATGAAAAGGCCCCTGAACTGAAATTTCTGACTGTGCATAGCTCAGGTGGCTTACGGGTGCTTAAAAGTGTTGTAGATGCCATGCCTGATGGCACCGAAATCTTAGGCGTGACGGCACTCACCAGTCAAAGCCCCGCAGAAGCGGAAGCTTCAGATAAAGCGGCTTTACAAGAGCAGGTCTTAGGTTTAGCGGCTCTTGCAAAAAGTGCGGGTGCGGCAGGGGTGGTGGCCTCAGCACATGAAGCGGCTGCCTTGAAAAAACGTTTTGGCGATGCATTGACACTGGTCACTCCCGGTATTCGTCCTGACTGGACCGAAGTTGCTGGAGACGATCAACGCAGAACAATGACGCCAGCTGAAGCTATTTCTCAGGGCGCAGACTATTTGGTGATTGGTCGTCCGATTTGTGGTGATCCTGATCCTGTGGGCGCGGCAGAAAAAATTGCTGACGAAATCGCGTCTGTTTAAGACAGTTGTTTTAATCTAATCCTCTTTTCATTGTTTTGTTCTGTTTCTTTATTCCATAATTTATTGTATTCACTAAATGTTATTAAATAGGGAGGGTCCAAATAAACGAAATCATTTTCTTCGAAGTCTATTTGTTTAATAAAATTAATAAAATCTAAATTAAAAAATTGAATATCCCTATTTCTAATTAGAGCAAAATAATCAAGAAGTGAATTGTAAACATTTCTATTAAAATCTACATTTCCAACGGGCAAATTATATTCGCCTTTTGAATTAAAGCGTAACATTCTGTTAAAACCGTAAATCAATAAAAGATACATATCAAGTATGTTTTTTTCTTTACTTTTATTGAAATCTTTTTTTAGTTTATTAAAACCTTCTTTGTTGAATTTTGCATAATAAGTTTTTTTCCACTCATTTTTAAGTGATTGCGGCACAATATTTTTAATATACGAGTGTGATAAATTATATTTTTTAATCTTTTCCAAAATTTCATCAAAAATTTTTTTGGGATTTTGTGCACTTTCAATTAAAAAATTGTGAATATTTATCACATTGGTATCGATATCATTAAGTAAATATTTTTTTGCGGAGACATTTAGAAATACAGAGCCTCCACCAGTAAATGGTTCAATAAATTTATTAATTTGACAGGGAAAATATTTGCTTACCTTCGGATAAAGTTTATATTTATCACCTACATAAAACAAAGGAGAACGATATGTTTTTGTTTTATTCATATTTTTTTGTTAAAAATAAAAATTCCTTATGATTTTGAAAATCCGTTTTTCCTGTATTAAAGAATTTATGATTTTGTTCAAATATTTTTGTTTCCCCTATATGATTTAAAATTTCAATAATTTCTTCTAATTTTATCTTGTTTTTAGAAGATTTACTTTTGGATTTATATGTGTTATTATATGAAACAGCAAGATATTTAACATCTAAATTTTCGACTAAATCTTTAAATGTATCTTTTGCTTTTACTGTGCAATATTTACTCATATTCTCCGGTTTGGGTTTAAGTGCTACGCCATATAATTTTGGCTTATCCCATTTTACTAATGTCTCGTAAATATGATAAAATCGGCTATATTGTCTTGAATTATAGGGTGGATCAACATAAGCAATATCTCCTTTTATTTTTCTTGCAAGAATATTAGCATCCTCTCTGTAAATTTGAATATCATTAAAATCTACGGTTTCAATTAATTTAATATCAAAATGTTTCCTTCTAATGGGCTTTTTAATATAAGCATCAAAATGTCCAACTGTATTCGCCACTTTATCTATGCTATAAATTAACGATACCAATAAAATACTATATTCCTTTTCATTTAATTCGCTTTTCCTTTTCTCCAAATCTTCCCTAATATATCCTATTTTTTTTGCAATATTATTTTCAAAAAATTTATTACCAAAATTTTCTGAAAAATAGTTTTCGGGTATTTTATTAGAATTTAATGAATTATAAAATGATAATATTTCTCTTAGTTTTTGTTTATCCCAATTCTGTGGTTTAAAAAAAGCTTTGTATATAATATTGTTTGAATATAAAATATCGTTGATTATTATTTTATTAAATTTTTTCATTGCCACTTTTGAAACACTCGCTGTTCCTGCAAAAATATCAATAAATGTTCCTGCTGTATCAGTTTCTTTTTCAATGATATTCATTATCCATTCCGTTAACTTGGCTTTATTGCCAATGAATCTCCGGCTCTCTAATTTTATATTGTTTTCAATTTCAAAGTCGGGAAATAATGAATAGTGATATTTAATTTTTTCTTCGGCTAATTGAAGTGCTTCAATACTAATATCCGTTTTGTCGTATTCTTTAACTTCATCAAAAATTTTATCGCTTATTAGTATTTTTAATAATTCGGTTTTATTGTATTTATAAAAAGAAGCTAATTTCTTTATTTGTTCCTTTGTTGGAAGTCTCTTTCCTGTTTCTATTCTGCTCAATAAAGTAAAATTTATATCTGTTTGTTTGGCAACATTTTGTAACATTAAATTTTGCTCTTCTCTTATTTCTTTTAAAATTTTACCTATTGATATTAAAGTTTCCAACATAATTTGACAATTTTTGACAAAAAAATAAATAAATTCCGTTTTGAATACAATTTTTTAATTTTTTTTCAGCATTGGGAAAAAGCTCCTTTCATTTTGTGGGGCACGAGCAAAATTCAAATATGCTATTAGTGGATTAGGTTTCCTTTCTCTTGCTAACAAAATTTTTATTTTTACCTATCGTTCTTTAGCATTACGCTCAACTTCTACACGTATTTCAATTCCAACATACTCAAAACAATCTAACAAATCATCATAAGCTTCTTTGCCACCAAGAGAGTTCTTTTAAATTCCTTAAAATCACCTTTGTTTGGTTTTGCTGTCGATTAAGTATATTTCATTATCATTACTTTCAAGGTAAACATCAACTTTTGTCGGTTTTACTGTTCGCATTTCACCGGCTTGACATACTTTTCTAATAATCTCAATTTCTTGTTCTTTGTCCGGTTTTATTGTTGTAGAAGTTAAATTATCCATAATCTTTTGAATTTCAAATTGAGCTTTTGTGCTTATTTGAGTGCCGGATTCAGTTTGTCTTTCAGCAACTTTAAAATGTGTTGAAGCTAAGGCAACTGCTACCGATTCAAAAATTATTGTGCCTAAATTTGTATTTAGTGAATGTATAAAAGAGTAAAATGCAAGTTTATCTTTCCTCAAAAGTCTTGTATGAAACGGCATAACTACCGGTTCCGGATTATAAGTTTCAAATCTATTTCTTAAACTTGTTCTTATGGTATTCTCTACTAATTCTATTTGTACTTTTGATAGTGCCGTTATTTTGCCTTAAAGCGAAATATTATTTCAAAATATGCTGATTTGTTTTTTTCAGTTCTGTTTAAAACCAGTCTTCCGTAATTACTTACCTGAATTAATCATAATTCAAAATTTACTTAGTGAAAATGTCTTTAATTATATAATTGTTTGAAATTCCGAATTTAAGCGCATTTGCCTGCTGATATCCGCACATTTGTAAACCATACATTGCTTCAATAGTATGCAGGATGTTAACATGTGTAACACCTTTTCCTTCCGCATAATTACCGGGCTTAACATGGGCGCCGGCAATTATAGTAGGTATCCTATTTCGAATAGAATGATTTTTACTTGCCGGATCTGTAAAACCCGAGTAATGTGCCTTATCCGAATTTTCGTCAAAAGTAATTATTAAAAGACTATTATGCGTCTTTGCCCATTGATAATAATTGTTCAAATTTTTTTTAAGCCACTTATCTCCGTCTTTAATACTTTTAGGCGGTTTCCCATTGTGCATGTCGTGAATGAGATTTGGAATTACAAAACTCACTGTCGGCAGTTTATTAAAGTCTTTAGGAAATTGTTTAAACTGAAGATTGGAAGACGAATCAATATTTTTGCCGTTTGGAATATTTGCAAAACTTACCCATGGGACATGTTTCCTTGCATAATAACCGGCTCTAGAAATAGTATCCCCAATTGCCGGCAGGCTTTCAGAGTAACCTTTAAAGGTATAACCCTTCTTAATTAATTGTTCGCCAAGATTGCAAGTTTTAAAAGGATAATTTTTATTATTTATTCTTGTCGGAGTAACATCAAAATGTCCTACGCCTTGATCATTGCCGGAAAGAAGCCAAAAATAATTACCTTCGCTAAAATGTTCTTCCGCATACATGCGCGTAAGGTTTGCACCCTCTTTTTTTAAAACATTATTTATATATGGTGCGGCAGCGTTCCCAATAATTTGATCATAGTCTTTATTCTCTTCAATTACAATTACGATATGACTATACACGGGAAGTTTTATTGATTGTTTGTGCGATGTGTCTTTTGGAGATAGTGTTAAGCCCAAAGATAAAAATAGAATTAGTGTAACAATTAAAATGCTTTTCATGATTTCCTCAAAAAAAATGAATGTTAAATTGTCAAGTTTCACAAGATTGTTTAGGAAAACTTGTGAAATAATTTTACTCCAAAGTAAATAATTTATTTTTAAAATCCGAAGGATTTTGATTAAAAAATTCCGGTTTCAATTCATACCATTTTCTCAAAGCATTAAAAGGAGTTTTAACATTTAGCTCTTTTTTAACTCCTTCAAGTCTTCTAAAGAGCATATAATGAATAGGAAAGTCATTTAGTGCTAAGATCATTTCAACTTTGTTTTTATATGTTTCTTTCAAAAATGGTAAAAAAACCAAGTTGCGTTGTAGGGTTAATTATTTTACCTTTTTGCGTTTAATTCCGGGACTAAGTGATTAAAGTTTTTGCAGTATTATAAATGATCCTAAGTGAATCTACACTGCCGTTTTCAATACCTTTTTCAAAATCGCCTTCATGTTGAGCCATTGTGTTGGTTAAATGTGCAAAACAAACTACATTTTTATTTTTTGCTTTTGCAAATGCATATAATGACGCCGCTTCCATTTCTACGGCATTTATTTTTTTCTTTTCAGCATATTTTATTGCAGTTTGAGTTTCACGATACGGCGCATCCGTAGTCCATGAATCCCCCGGTTCTATATTCAGCTCTCTTTTTCTGAACAGCGGGGATAATTCTTTTAAGATTCTAGGATTGATTTTAGATTCTATATCCGGCGGTAAATAATGATAGCTTGTACCTTCATCTCTTAAGGCTTTTTTTATTAAGATATAATGTGTATCTTTTTTAGGATGTGTTATTAAACCGGAAGAGGTAATGCTGATAAGCAACGAACAGCCGGATACAAACAATTGCTCGGCTAACAAGACTGCAAAAGAGCCTCCGACGGCACACCCGATAATTCCAAATTCAATATTATTTAATTTGAAATTATAAAGAACCGTATGGTAACAAGCCCAGCATTTATTTAATACCGCACGATTTTCTTTTAATAGATATTTCACAATATCTCCGTCCGGATCTAAAACACATATTTTCGGCGCTCCGCAATTTTTAATTGATTTTTGCCTGCGTGCCTCCCGTAAAAGATTTTCCGGCGAGAATACCGACGGCTCATTGTAATTTTTATGTTTGATTATTTCTATACTATTTTCCAATAAATTAATTTTCGTCTATTAACCTTTATATATTTTATATTTTAATGGGGATGTAAGTTGTTTTTCAACGGGATTTAAAATGAATCATGAATTTATATCTCTTTTAATTTGTTCAAACTGTTCCTTATTGATCTCGCCGCGGGCATAGCGCTTTTTTAAGATATCCAAAGCACTTTCGCCGGGAGGCATATAATGTTGCCGGTCATATCCCCGGTTATTGTTGACTACCGATACGACACCCCAGATAATAAAGCCGAGGATTACCAGCCAAAAAATCCAACCGAACCACATACCGCCCCAACCCATACCGTCCATCATAATTTATTTTCCTCTTTTATCTTTCCGCTAAATTTAATAGTTTATTTAAAAATTGTTTAAAAATTTCAAATTCATACGATTTCGATCTTCGGTACTAATTTAACCGGATTTCTCAAAGTAAATACTACCGGGCAACGTTCTAAAGCTAACTTTTCGGCTTCTTTAATTTTCTCTTCAGATGCTTCACTTTCAACACGAAGAATTACCCGTACTTCTTCTATAACCGGCTCATCTCCCAGTCCAAAAACACGTGAAAAATTTACATCGGCTTCTACACGGGTTGTAAGTTTTTTCACTTGAATACCCAACATAGCCGCCATAGTTGCAAAAGTACCGGTATAACATGAAGCAAGTCCGAAAAAGCAATAATGCAACGGACCGGGTAGTTTACCGCTCCCGCCCATAAAAGTAGGATTATCTACTTTAAAAACAGTTTCACCTCCTTCAAATTCAATGCTGGATTGAAATTGAACTTCACCATCTGTTGCAATCCATTCCCCCTTAATTACCTGAGTTTTCTTAGCTGACGAAGGATCATTTTTAATTTTCTCTTCAAAAGCTTTCACTTGTTGAACATCTACATTATTGATTCTCATTTGTAACTCCTTTTTTATTGTTATTTGTAATTTTAGAACTTACCTATGTAATATTTCTAATAAAAAATGATATCATTTAAAAATCATTATAAATAGTTAAATTTAGTATTAAAAAGTTAGAACTTTATCTGCCTCAACCGTCCAATTGGAAAACTCCTTCATGTTGCTTATTTCAACTCCTTCAATAAGTTTTAGTTCTGAAATTCCCCTCGCTTCAGAACATCTTCCGCATGCTTTTATCTTAGCACCTCTTTTAATAACTGATTTTAGCATTCGTTCAATATTGTAATAACCTGACGGGGTTTTTTGATTCGGAATAGCGCATCCAACCGCGTCGGCAAGCAGAAAGATGTAAACTTCTACTTCAGAGTGTTCCTTTTGTAAAGTCATTGTCATTCGTAGTGCATTATAAGCTTTCTCGGTTCCATACGGTGCATCATTAATGATAATAAGTATCTTCATGTTTTCCCTTAATAATTATTTATACAATCCATTTTTCATTTCCAATTTGAATCAAGGAATTCCTATTAAAAAAATTATTTTCCCATCATATTTCCCA
>CBFDUR010000072.1:0-7482 GCA_965613005.1 uncultured Ignavibacteriales bacterium | reverse complement strand
AACAAGTCGATTTTTTAATAGTTTGGAGATCATTATAAAATGGCAGTGATTAGAACGTTTAAAGCTTTGAGACCCGCAAAAGATTCTGCTAAATTAATAGCAAGCGTGCCGTATGATGTAGTTGACAGAAATGAAGCAAAAGAACTTACCAAAAAAAATTCTTTAAGTTTTTTAAAAATCACCCGTTCCGAAGTTGATTTAGATGACACTGTCAATGCTTATTCACCTGAAGTTTATAAAAAAGCAAAATCAAATCTTGAAAAAATGATAAACGAAGGACATCTTCAATCGGATAGTATCGCTCATTTTTACTTATATAAATTGGAAATGGAAGGACGGACACAAATCGGGATAGCCGCTACTTTTTCTGTTGATGATTATGAAAAGGATGTAATACTCAAACATGAAAAAACAAGAAAGGAGAAAGAAGACGACAGAACTAATCATATTATAACGACCGGAGCTCAAACAGGCGCTGTTTTTTTAACATATAAAAGCAACAAAAATATTAATGAAATTGTAAATATTACTATTTCCCAAGAGGATCCTATATATGATTTTACTTCTGAAGATGGTATAAAACATACTATTTGGATTTTGCCCGGTAAATATAATTATGCTATCATAGATGAACTTTCAAAAGTAAAAAATTTGTACATAGCTGACGGACATCATAGAGCAGCCAGTGCCGGTCGTACCGGAACGATTAAGAAAAATTTAAATCCTAATCATACAAGTAAAGAAGAATATAATTATTTTTTAGCGGTTTTATTTCCGGCTGAACAGTTAAAAATATTGCCTTACAATAGAGTGGTATCTGATCTTAACGGAAAAAATAAAGAAGAATTTTTAAATGAAGTTAGTATTAAATTTAATATTGAAAAGACCACGATAAAAGAACCTGTTCAAAAAAGAACTTTCTGTATGTATCTGGACTGTGAATGGTATCTTTTAAAGCTGCGAGATTCAATATCGGCAAGTATTAGCTTATCGGAATCGGTTTCGGAAACTCTGGATGTCAGTATACTGCAAGATTTTTTGCTCAATCCGGTTTTGGGGATAAATGATCCGAGAACGAATAAACGAATCGATTTTACCGGAGGAATCCGCGGTACAAAAGAATTAGAAAAACTTGTTGATACCGGCAAAGCTCAAGTAGCATTTTCACTATACCCCGTTTCAATCGAAGATTTAATGAATATATCTGATGCAGGTGAAATAATGCCGCCGAAATCAACTTGGTTTGAACCTAAATTAAGAGACGGATTGCTGATACATTTAATTTAGGGAAAACTCATAAATAATTTACAATTTCAAAATAAATTAATTTAAAAGGATAATTAATATGAACGAAAGAGTATATAATTTTAACGCTGGTCCTGCAGTTTTACCTGAAGAGGTATTAAAAGAAGCGCAGGAAAATTTATTTTCACTTCCCGGTGTAGGAATGTCGGTACTAGAAATAAGTCACCGCTCAAAAGTATTCGAATCGATAATTCAAGAAGCGAATGAGAATTTACGAAAACTATTGGGTATAAATGAAAACTACGATATTTTATTTTTACAAGGAGGCGCCAGTCTGCAATTTTCAATGGTACCGATGAATATAATGCCTCCGGGAAATAAAGCCGATTATATAGTAACCGGAAGTTGGTCGAAAAAAGCCGTTAAAGAAGCTAAAAGAATCGGAACTGTAAATATTGCTTCTACAACTGAAACGGATAATTTTAATCATATTCCTAAACAAGATGAACTCAAATTAGATTCCGATGCTTCTTATGTCCATTTTACTTCCAACAATACTATTTTCGGAACACAGTGGAAATCAAGCCCTGAAGTAGGTGATGTACCGCTGGTATGTGATTCCTCTTCAGATATTCTTCATAAAAAAATCGATGTAAACAAATACGGGATAATTTACGCAGGAGCACAAAAAAATATGGGACCGGCAGGCGTTACTTTGGTTATTATAAGAAAAAATCTTCTAGAGAAATCCCGAGATTCGCTTCCTACAATGCTTAACTATACAACTCATACTGAAAAAGGCTCTCTTTTTAATACTCCAAATGTTTTCGGGATTTATATAATCGGATTGGTAACCAAATGGCTTTTGGAGAAAGGCGGCTTGGATGAAATGTATAAGATCAATAAATCAAAAGCCGAAACTTTATATAAATGCATTGATGAAAGTAATGGATTTTACAAAGGTCATGCCCGGCCTGATAGCCGTTCATTGATGAATATTACTTTTAGAATGGCAAGTGAAGAGCTGGAGAAAAAGCTAATAGCCGAAGCTGAAGCAGCCGGATTTCACGGTTTGAAAGGTCATAGGTCGGTTGGCGGTCTGAGAGCATCAATTTATAATGCATTTCCTGAAAAAGGTGTAAATGATCTAACTAATTTTTTAAAGGATTTTCAATCCGATAATGGATAATTTTTATCTAACTTAGCAGAAAGTTGTCCAAATGTAAACTTTATTTCCATTCTGAGGAATGGAGCAACTAAGGTTCTGAGAATTAGCGTTTTAAAGATATCCTTCGCTTTGTTCAGGATGAAAAGTTCCGACTTTTTGGACAACTTCATTATTATTTTTCATAAAAATGAATATGAAAGTTTTTATTTTATTAGCAATAACGCTTGTCCTTTTGACGGCATGTTCAAATAAGAAAAAATCAGATTTAGAAGTTTACCATGTCGAAGCATCTACATATAATTTAGGGAGCAGCTATGAAGTTGAAGCTACCGCCAGAGTAAAAGGATTTGTGCAAAAGGAGAAGAATAATCTTTATAATGCTTCTTTATTTTATGAGATTGATGTAGTAACGCCTGAAGGGGATACGGTCAAATCTCTTGTCACTAAGTTCATGGATGAATCCCGGAAAGAAAAATTTTCCGATGTTGATCTTTCTGTTCAATTTGATTTGAATTCGACATATTCGAAAGGCAATTATCAATTGATATTCCGCGTTCATGATGCTAATTCGGGTCAATTTGCCGGTACTGTAACAAAGTTTCAAATTAAAGATTAAACCGGTGTACTGAATATTTGAAAGCCGTAAATATTTATTCTATACCAATTATTGGAAATTCGAAAATAAAAGTTATTCAAAGTTAAAAATAGATTTTCTAAAATGATTACCAAAGGTTCTTTTTATTCTTGAATAAATACTTGATGGGATTTGAGTTTCATTGTCAATTTAAATAAATGCAGCTTGAAAAGGCGGAACTATCATTTATTTTTTTAAAATTGAAATTATCAGTAACGGAAATTTTTACGTTTTTAATGTTCATTTCCGGATTTAAATAAATAAGGATTTTTGCAATGTATCTAAAAAGATCATTTTCAAGTTTTCAAATAGTGAATAATAGTAAAAAATCATTCATTAAGATACTCCACAGGTATTGGTTTTCTATCGACATATCCCTTCTCAACGGAGTGATAATATTCTACTTCTGCTTCATCACTTCGCCAGCAAAGGAAAACTTCATGACCATCTATAATTGCCGGAAAATCAACTAAACCAACTGTAAAATTATAATCTTTATAGTAGCAACCTATTTCTTCCAATTCTTTAATAAAACCAAAAATTTCATCTATCTTCTTACGTACTTCTTCTTTATATCCCCCTTCTTCGTTAAATTTATCCGGACTATCGATTACTTCTGTACTTGTATCTAAAATATCTCTAATTATCTTTCTTACAAGGGGTAGAGTCTGGTTAGCACGCAAAGGAGTAAAATATTTTGTTTCGGTAATCATTTTGATAATAACTTTTTATCATTTAGACTTTATTACAATTATAAATTTACAATATTAATCGACTAAATGAAGTACAAAGATTATTCAACGTACCGGTTCTACTACTGCAATGATTATCGCACATCATTCGAATTATCATTAACTCCTGCTATCACAGGCTAATTTACCGGACTCTATATGACCGGTTAGTTTGAATATTAATAAAATTTTAGCGGATTTTAGTTATTCCTTATAATGTAACGGGAATGACAAAATCATTCGGGAAATATTTGTAATTTAGAAAATAAGATTTTATTAACGGAGGATAAATAATGGCAAAACAATTTTTCCTTGACGGAAGACCGCATAATGGCAAGAGTTATCCGGAATATATGGATATGTTTAAAAACGAAATAGACACAACCAACATCGATAAGTTAGATGAAAGTTCACGCGAATTATTTGAATATAAAAAATTAAATTTTCAAAGGAGCAAAAGAATTGAAAATAGTTATATCATAGCTCCAAAATTAAACCAAGTTATAGGCATGATTTCCGGAAGACAGCTTTGGATGGTTTTAGCCGAAAGCTGGTGCGGAGATTCAGCCCAAAATCTACCTTACATAGCTAAAATAGCGGAAGTGAATCCTAACATCAATTTGCGGATAATTTTAAGAGACACCAATTTAGATATAATGGATGAATATTTGACTAACGGCTCAAGAATTATCCCAAAACTTGTTGCCTTTGATTACGACGGAATTGAACTTTTTACTTGGGGACCCAGACCCAAAGAGGCTCAAGAATTGATTTTAAAATGGAAAAATGAAGGGATTGTTAAACCCGAGCTTTATGAAAAACTTCACCTGTGGTACGGGAAAAACCGCGGGAAAAGTATTGAAAATGAATTTATTAATATTTTATCAAAGGTAACAACGAGAATAACCTCAATTTAATTTCGAAATTAACTCATATAAAATTAACTATGAAAATAGAAACACGTTCGGTTCATTCCGGAAGGAGCGTTGATCCTTCAACAAAAGCTATTGTTCCACCGATTTATCTTTCAACAACTTTTGAGAGAAATGTAAACGGGGATTATCCGGCCGGCTACAGTTATACTCGTGATAATAATCCTAACCGGGAATCTCTTGAAAAATGCATTACAGATTTGGAAAATGGTTTCGGCGCTGCTGCTTTTTCCTCCGGGTCCGCCGCTGCAATGAGTGTATTTCAAACTCTTTCACCGGGTGATCATCTTATTGCTCCGGATGATCTTTATCATGGAAATAGGAAACTGATAAAACTTTTTGCTAAATGGGAGATTACTTTTTCGTTTATTGATATGACTAGCCCTAAAAATGTTGAAAAAGCGATTACTAAAAATACTAAGTTAATTTGGATTGAAACTCCTTCGAATCCAATGTTAAAAATAACCGACTTGCAAAGTATATCACAAATTAGTCACGCATACGGAGCAGTAACAATTTGCGACAATACATGGGGAACGCCTGTTCTACAGCAACCGTTTAAATTTGGCATTGACCTGATTTTACATGCAACTACAAAATATTTAGGCGGGCATAGCGATGTCCTTGGTGGAATTGTTATCTCCAAAGAGGATAGTGAAATATTTAAGAATATCAAACAAATGCAAAAGTCCGGCGGTGCAGTTCCTTCCCCATTTGAATGCTGGCTGGTTTTAAGAGGAATTCAAACTTTACCTTTACGAATCCGTTATCAATCCGAAAGCGCTTTTAAAATTGCCGAGTTCTTAAATAAACATCCTTGTATTTCAAAAGTTTATTATCCCGGTTTACCGACACATCCGGGACATCAGACTGCGGCAAATCAAATGAAATTGTACGGCGGAATGATCTCCTTTCAAATTAATGGTTCTGAAACAGATGCAATGAATGTAGCCGCCGGAACCAGAGTCTTTACCCGCGCAACGAGTTTAGGCGGCACGGAAAGCTTGATTGAACATCGGGCTTCTGTTGAAGGCGCCGATTCTAAAACTCCCGTTAATCTTTTACGTTTATCTATCGGTCTTGAACATCCCGATGATTTAATAACCGATTTAAGTAATGTTCTTAAAAAATGTGTAAAATAAAAATATAGGCTTTTTTTTCTATTCTTATTTGTTTTAGTTTATCATCCGAAATCTCAATTTAGGTGCTGTTATTTCTTCAAAATAATATTTCAACTCTCTCTGTCATCTTGAACGAATGTGAGAAATCTTCCGCTTAGGAATTGAAATGGATTCTATGATCTTCCTTTTATTTATTCTTTTCGCCGGATTCAATTCTGTATGAATGAGTAACTTTCATAGCCTTCTCAAACATTTTAGTTACACCGCAATATTTTGTTTGTGAAAGTTCAATCGCTCTTTCAACATCTTTGGTATTTATATTATTACCATAGAAAATATATTCTATATGTACATCAGTAAAAACCTTTGGGTGCTCTTCAGTTTCCTCAGCTTGAATTTTCATTTCAAATCCATCAAGTTTCACTCTTTTTTTAGCAAGTATTGAAGCCACATCGTTTCCGGTGCAACCACCAAGCCCGAGAAGTAATAATTCTTTTGGTCGAATACCCGCATTGCTACCTCCAAATTGCTCGGGTCCGTCCATTGTTATCCAATGATTCGAATCGGCTTTTCCGACAAGCGTTATTCCTCTAAGCTGTTTTATAAAAGCTTTTTTTGTAGCCATTATTTTCCCTTTCTATATTTTAAATGATAAAGTTTGAAGTATTTAAATCCCGATAGAATAGAGTATTAATCCTAAAGTAATCCCAAAGGAAAAATTAAATAACTTAATTAAAATAGAATCTTTTACCGAGTAAGACAACAACGGTAACAAACCATGACCGTTCTGTACTATTGAATTAGTAAATAATACTGAAAAGGGAATTAAACCGCCGGCAAACATAGTAATAATAATTAAGTTAGGTGAGGATTCAGGGATAAGCCCGATTAAAGCGCCCACAAAAAGCAGCAACAATGTATATTCAGACGCTAACTTTTGGATATGCCAATGCGAAAGACCGATATTCAGTAAAAATAAAGCACCGAACGTCCAAAGAAAGATTTTCCAAAGATGTTTACGTATTATGTGATTCCAAACATGCTCTTTAAGATAATGCCTATAATTTTCATGTTCTTTATGATACTGCTTAACTCCACAGCCTTGTGAAACTTTTATTTTAAATTTTCCAACTAAATAATCAGTAACCCTTCCTGCAAAAATACCGACAATAAACAAAGTAATAAAAAGAAAAATTGCTGTTTTCGGAAACATTGCCAACATAACAAAAGCTCCATCACCTGAACCGGCCAGCATAGCGCCGCTGAGTGTGCTGAACCCAATCATTCCGTAAATGTATAGGCTAACGACAGCAAATGCTCCTACATCTCCAGGTATAGAGCCAATGAAAGAAGTGACTATGTATTGCTTCCATTTAGATTCAGTATGTAGGATAGAAGCCAACTTCCCGCGTGCCCATACATTTACCAGATCAACGGTTATCATCATTATTAAGACAAACAACGTTATTTGGAAGCTTTCCAAAAGCACATCCTTTGCTGCATTTATCATATCGATATTACTTCCTCCTTCTACTATATTTTAATTATCCTTTGATGAAGAGTAATTGACAATCACTCAATTTAGTATCTTATCATAAATATTCGTGTATTATTTGGCAGAAAATATTGATTTGTAATTTGTTCAATATTG
>CBFDUR010000071.1:0-7550 GCA_965613005.1 uncultured Ignavibacteriales bacterium | reverse complement strand
TTGATAAAATTCTTTCTTGGAGCTGGAGTGTTTTTTCATTCAAATTATAACTTTTCATATTCGTTACAACCTCTTGCATTTGTTTGGCAATATGCTCTAAATCAGCAGGCAGCCTTTTCAACTTTCCTGATAGCTTTGCTTCATTATTTAACTGTTGAAGTGACTTTCTAAGAATCTCCTGTTGCTGAGCCAAGCGTTGTAACTGTGCCATCTGCTCCATTGATAGTTTTCCTCGTTTTGCTTTTCTCAACATTTCACTCAAATTATTTAAATTCATCTGCTGTGATGATAATTGTTTCAATTGCTGCATTAACGACATCATTCCGCCCTGACCGCCGCCACCCTGCATCATTGCCTGTATAGAATTTTTCATTATTTCTGCCGCTTCGTTCAGGGATTCCATCGCTTTACCTTGAGATTGTGATGCCTGACTGCCATTTCTGTTTTGTAATTGTTCAATCGCTTTCATCATATTTCTTTGTGCATCTCCTAAAGCTTTACCCATTTCCGGAGTAATTGCAAAAGTTTTTTGAGAGAGTGAAGTCATAGCCTGCATTACCTTCTCAAGATTTCTCTGGTTATCATTTTGTTTTTGAGCATTTTGATTAAAGGCAGAAGAATTAGGACTCATATTTTTCGATTGATTTTTAAGTTTTTCTTGCTGCTTGGAAAGTCTTATCAAATTATTGGTAATTTTCATCATGTCTTTGAATGCTTGAATTTGATTTTGTTGATTTATCGATTTCTGTAAATTTTTCATTCCTTTCTTCATTCGTTTCATATTTTGGGCAATTTGGCTTTGGTTTTGCAAAGCTTGTCTTTTTTGATTTTGTTGTAAATTTTGGGAAGCCTGCCTGGATAATTTTTGATTCTGTTGTTTTTTAAATTCTTTACTTAATTTATCAGCTTGATCTTTCGGCATGTCTTTTAATTCACTCATTTTTTGAGAGAGATTTTTCATTTCTTTTGAAAACTCTTTGATTTTTTTTGAAATTTCATTTTGTTTTCCGGCAAGTTCATTTTTCTCTTTATTATTAGACAATTTATTATTTTGAGTTTGTTCTTTAACGTTCTTCTGATTTTTCACCAATTGTTCGGCTCTTTTAACCAGTTCATCAACCTTTTGCTCAACTTGAATCCGTTTTAATAAATTTATCGTTCTTTCAATGCTTTTCTTAAATGCTTCTTCGTTGAACTTAACATTCTTCATTGCTTGTTGTGTCCGCTGTCTTAACATACTTTGTAGTGTATCGCGTAATTTTTCAATAACCTTTTTCATTTCATCATTAGTCATCCGGTCAAATAATTGTTGTAATTCCATATATTTTTTAAGTGTTTCTTTTGAAAGCAGATTATTTTTTTGAAGGTTTTCCTGCATTTTTTCCAACTGCTTTTTTATTCCTTTCACTTTTTCCCCAAGTTTATTGAATTTCTTCAAAGCTTGTTCAATTTTTTGTTTTTCTTCCCATGATATATCTTTCTTATTTTGTTTTAATTCCATAGAAATATTTTCCATTTCCTGCTTAAGTCCTTGGGCTTGTTTATATACATCGTGTAAATCACTTACGCTTTGGTTTTGGGTATTATCGGCTTTGGATAAAATTTCATTTAACGTTGGTACTCTCACTGAAAAAGTTGATGTTTTTGCTGATTTAGGCCCGCTTATAAAATCGTTATCGAAAATTTCCAAATAATACAACACAATATCTTCCGGTGATAAATTCATTGGAGTCAAATTCCAAATATAATTCACATCTGCTTCTGTTTGATCTTTCGGCAAAGGTATTTCAATCGCTCTAAATTTTTTCTGAATCTGGGCATATCTGGAAGCAGAAAGTTTATAATACAACAAAAGTTTTGTAAACCCATAATCGTCCGATATTTTTACTTCGAGCGGAAGTCTATTATCATTCGCTAATGAAACATTTTGATTTGGCGAGATAACCTCTATTGAAGGATATGCGTCAAACATAACTTTGATTGAGTAAGTTATTGGTGATGTATTACGTACTCCACGTTCATCCGTTAAAATAATTTTATAACTATTATCTTTCTTAATATTAAACGAGGCGATTGCACGAGAGGAATCAACCTTCATCCCCAGGTTGGGTTTAACGGCGAATTGCAATTTTGCATTCTTTAAATTCTTTGTGGAGGAAATATTTATATGAATTTTACTACCTAATAGAGCAATTACGTTTCCGTTATCTTTTTGAATTATCTTGGGCAGCTTTGAATACGTTGGAGGTGTTACCGTTAAATTTAAAGTTTTTATTTTAATAATTGTTTTTATAATAGGTGGATTTATTACATTAATTGTGTATGTATCACTGCTTATATTTTCGGCAGTCGCATAATATTTAAATGAATTTCGAACTGCTTGAATATTGAATTTGTAATCACCTTTTGGACCGGCCGGCAATTCCTCTTTTTCGAAATTAGTTTGATCAGCATTTTTTATCGCAAGATAAACTTTATCAGGTTTTTGACCGGCTATTTTTATAACGATTGATATATCATCTCCTTTTGTTACTTTGGCATTACCGGGTTCAATTTTGAAAGTAAATTCCGGAGGTACTATGAACTCTTTATTATAATTTAATAATCGGTTTGATGCGGCTCGAATGCCCGGCACTAAAAAGTACAAGGCTCCAAAAATGATTATTATACCTGCTACATACGAAAATAGCTGCTTTGCTTTATTAAAATTGATTATTGATTCAAAATTTACAGGCTTTGTTCGATTATAAACATTTTCAAATGCAGCTTCCACTAAACCGGACGAATACCCCGTTTGCTTGTTCTTACCTGATACAAGTTGTATTGCATTCAAAAGATCATCTTTTATATCCGGAAAATATTTCCCGACTTTTTCTGCTGCTTTATAATAATTTGTTTTTCTAAAAATATTAAAACGTTTTAAGATCGGTAGGATGAAAAGAATCAAAAATGTGGAAAAAGAAACTAGTATAAAAATAAAAAATAATATTGTACGGACAGAAGATGGGAAATGGCCTAATGTTTCAGCTACAACAAAGGTTAAAAATGTTAAAACACTAAAAATAAGAGCAACTTGAAATCCAACCACGATAAGAAAAGAATACTCTCGTCTAGTGAGTTTTTCAAATTTATTAAGTATCTCTTTATAGTAGTTCGTCTTAATTTCCATTTACAACAACCATTTTTTTCATAATTATCTGCGGAGTTTTTGAACCTCCGATTTTAGATATTTGGTTTTGCATATCCCACGGCAATGATCTGTTTAAGTTATACAAGCTTTTTTATTATATATAAAACGGCTCGAATCATATTAATTTAATAAAATGCATTAGTTCACTATTGAATATACTTTTAGATAGCCTTAATACGGAATAGGAGCTTAATAAAAAAATATTAAAGATTCTCAAATCTCGTTTCTTCGCTTATATACATATAGATGCAATTTATTGGATTGAATTCTTTAAGAATATATTTTTAATTGGTAAGTGCCCAAATAACTAGATTCGTTCCAAATTTTAATGCTTCTTTCCTCTTTGCAGGAGGATCGCCGTGTACATCAGGATCATCCCATCCGTCACTAGGATTCGATTCATACGTATAATAAACCGCCAATCGTTTCCCGATGAAAATTCCAAATCCTTGAGGCGGCTTACCATTATGCTCTTGAGTTTTTGGTACCCCGTTTGGAAAATCATAAAAATCGTGATACATTCCATAATCGAACGGCAATTCAATCAATTTCTTATCAGGAAATACTTTCTTAATTTCTCTTCTAAATGATTCATTTAATCCGTAATCATCATCTACATAAAGAAATCCGCCTGCTTCCAAATATTTTCTTAATCTATCAGCCTCATCTTGGGTAAAAACTATATTTCCATGACCGGTCATGAATAAAAATGGATAAGAAAAAATTTGATTCGAGGAAATATCTACAAATGTATATTCAGCTTTAACTTGAATATCCGTATGAGCTTTTACAAAATTTAAGAGATTTGGTTCCTCTGTTTGACCGTTATACCAATCACTCCCGCCGTCATATTTCAAACGGGCTATTTGAAAACTTCCCTGTTCTTGTGCGAAAATATATACAGGTGCAATTAATATAATGATTGTGATTAATATTCTTTTCATATGTGTATATTACCAATTATGCTTGTGTTCATAATAAAGTTCAAATTTCTAATTGATCTAATTGACCTAATCAAATTCCAAATTTTTGCCGTTCTCTTTTAATTTTGGAACAGCCACAACAATCATTTTAATAAAATGCTTTGATTCGCATAATTCTTTTTTAACTATTCCTATTTTATGTTTAAAATCTTTCATATAATCCAATTAATCTAATAAAATAAGAGGTTGAAAATGAAAACAAAAATACATAAAAGTTATTTTTGATAAATAATTAAAAATAAAAAACAGCTCCGAGAATAAAAGTAATACCGTACACATTTATTTTTGAATCAAAGGAATTTTGAGCAATACGGATTTTTTTACCATCATACATTACATTATTATGTAAATATTTGCTGATTACTTCAAACTGTGGGTCTCTAAATTTCATTTCACTATGCAGCCCTAAATTTTTAGTCAATAAATAATCCATCCCCACCGAAACTTGAATACCATAAGAAAACTTTCGCTCAATATTAGTAACTTTATCATTCCCAATATTTCTTATCTGACTCCCAAAATAGTATCCTATACCTCCCCCCATCATAAATTTAAAATCACCGGTTGAAAAAGGAAGGACATAATGAAGCGATAATTCGATTGGAATCATGCTAAAGCCATCCTTAACAAGTACCGAAATAGTTGAATCACCTGAAAAAGCCGTCAAGTTATAACCGGAAGAAGTTTTAGTCATATATCCACTGTTAATTCCTAGTATCAAGCTATTTAGAATTTTATATCGAAAGCTTATAGCCGGGTTAACTACGCCTCCAAGGGGAAAGGAATTATTTCTCAAAATAGGGTCTGAGGAATTAGGATAAAAGAAAATTCTTGCGTTGGTTGTATATACGGCATTGATTTCTACAGCGAAATTATTCTTATTATATTGAGAGAATAAAATTGAGGCCGAGACAAATACAAGGATAAATATTTTATTCAGACACTTCATTTTAAGAAGGAATGTAAAATTATAACAAAAATTTTTTATAAAATTGAAAATTTATTTTTAAAAATCAAAACCCCCGATTTACACTTTATCGGGGGTATAAAATTTCCGGGTTAAAGATATATCAGAGGCCGAAAAATTGTCGTCTGTGATCTACTATTTTTGCTTTTTTCTTAAGCATACTTAACCATTGCCCGAAAAACGAGCTTTTCTTTTGTCGTAATATTTCATCACGAATAGTATTTTTTTGGACGGCAAATGCAGATGAATCAAATTTTGTTCTGCTTAATACTTTTATTAAATAATAGCCTCTTTCACCTTTAACAGGATTCGAAACTGTATTTAACGGTTCGTGGAGAGAAACTTGAGTAAATTCATAATTAAAACCGATATTTGGGATCGAACCTTTAGCTGCAAACTCACCTGTTTGTGAAATGATGGCTTTGGGAAGTATAGAAGGAACCTTTTCAAGGTTGTTATTGATTTTGTTTTTTATTTCAATTGCTTTTTGTTTTGCCAAGACAAATTTCTTTCCTCGTATTACTTCTGTTTTAACGTTATTTAACACTTCGTTCAAAGGTTTCACACCTTGTTTGGCAACTTGAGAAACTTTCACAACAATATAGCCGGCGGGAATTTTAAAAACATTACTTATCGTATTAAGACTATTGTTAAAAGCAAATTCTATTATTTGCTTATTTATACCTATGCCGGGTATGTAATAAGCATTTTTTTCAAAAGGAGGGGTTTCACGCATTAGGTAATCCATTAATTTAACCTCATGTTCAAATCCGTCTTTGTTTGTTAAGTACACAAAGTCTTTGGCTGTATTTAAATTATTATCTCGCGTAGTGGGTGACGGGTTAATAGGGTTAACTATTTTTTCAACTATATATTTTCTCCTTGTTTTCGCTGTAACTTTAATTATATGATATCCATAAGATGTTTTAATTGGTTTTTGAACCATATTTACTCGCCCACCGAAAGCCGCCTTTTCAAATGCCGGTATCATTCTTCCCTTTCCAAACCATCCGAGATCGCCGCCTTTTGCAGCACTACCGGGATCTTTAGAATATTCTTTTGCTAATTTGGCAAAATCAGCCCCATTTTTTAATTGATTATAGATTTTCATCGCCTCAGCGTAGTTCTTTTTATCACTACCGAATTGATTAATCAATATATGTGAGGCTCGTACAAAAGTTCTTTTAGACGGAACGGAACCTAAATAATTATAAACTATAAACCCTTTAGGAGTAATTATAGGACCAATTATTGTTTTTGGTTTTGCATAATAAATTGAATCGGCAGCATTTTCAGAGAATGAAGTTATTGCCAAAGTATCTTTAGAAAAAGGTTGAGAAGAATAAATTTTTACCATTGTTCTAAAACTGGTAGTATCTTTGTGTAAATCATTAACTACTATTTTCAGATTTTCTTTAACGCTATTCGAATCGTCCGCAGAAGGTAAATTTTTGAAAATTACATATTCCAATTTTCTTTTAGCTTTTATTGAAAATTGTTTCAGATGCATGTTATAATAATCTTTCAAATCTTCCTGAGAAACTTTAATCGTAGAGTCCGGAAATTCATTCAATCCAATCAATGCATATTCTGAATTCACCTTGATATTATCATCAATGAATTTTCTTCTGATTTCGGCTTCGCTAACCGTTATGGAAGCTAATAACATACTTTGCAGTTTTTCATTTAACCTGGTTTGTCTTATATAACCTTCAGCCTGAATTAATGCTTTGGAATTGCGCGGATCATATATAGCATTTTCATATAATTGCCTGTTAAATTTACCGGTTGAATCGATAAAATTCTTTTTCAAAAATTCAGGCGGGTTAGGCCCTAAAATTATATTTCTAATTTCTTGATCTGAAACAGTGATACCGAATTTTTTAATCTGATGCTGTAACAAAAGTTGTGAAATCAATTCATTCCACACTTTTTCCCGGAATTGATCGGTATTTTCATCTACTACATTTTTTCCCGTTCTATTTTTTTCACTCTGTCCCAGTTGATCCATAGCCTTTAGAAACTCTTTATAACTTATCTTTTCGCCGTTTACGGAACCAACATTATTACCTCGCGCACCAAACACTGCCATTACACTTGAACTGGATACAACCATGAATAAAACAAAAAACACCCCGACCCCTATTATAAAAGCAGGCGCTAAACTTCGCATTTTGGCCATCATAGCCATAATTAATAATTCTCCACTTATTTAATTAAATAAAGAATTTAAAATAGATACATACATCTAAAAAAGCAATGTATATTTACCCAACATCTATAGAATTTTAAAATAGCCGGTACAATATTAATGAGTCCACTTAAAAAAGATAAATTTATGAATATCAGTACAATATTAATGAGTCCACTTAAAAAAGATAAATTTATGAATAAGTGACATAATTATAAA
>CBFDUR010000070.1:0-7561 GCA_965613005.1 uncultured Ignavibacteriales bacterium | reverse complement strand
GATAATGACTGAATCTCATTTTCTTTTTGTGTATTTTCTAATAAAGAGTCCTCAACCGGAGAACCCAAATTGATAAATTCATTGAATGATATAATTTCGCCAACACTGTTTGACCCACGCATTAGTACCACTTTTCTAAGATATTTTAATTCTTCTTTAACAATTTTCACTTTGTGTAACTGTTTCTCGTCGGAAGTTATTAAAACCGGAGCTTTCGTTTCATTTAATATGTAAGAGAGATGATGAGGGACCGAATTTGCAGGTATCATTATGTTTACAATTCCGTTAGTAAGGCAGGCCAAATCTAAAATGGCCATGCTCAATTCGTTTTCCATCAAAAGCGCTACGGAGCGATTATCATTATTTGCATCTTGTAATAATTTTAATATTGATTTTGCATATTGTTGAGTCCGCTCGAAAATAGTATTCCAAGAATAATTTATTTCAACGCTTCCGTGAAGTTCTTTAAATAATGTTCTATTGCCATAATCACTAACTCTTTGTCGGAATAAACTAAAGATGTTAAAATTACTAATCAAAATAAGATCGTGAATTAAAATTTCCCACTTTTTATCCCCATATATTTTTGTAAGAAATTCTGAGAAACGAAACAGGTTCAAATAAACATGAGTAACCTGTCTGATAAGAGACTGTAAAGAATTCCCCTCATTTTTTAATAAAGATAAAAGATATTGTCCGAAATTATAAAAAATATCCGGTTCAATTTTTTTCATTAAATCTTTAGCCAATTGAGCCGGAATTAGATTTTCAAGAATCGACAGCCGGTTTTCTATTATCGATTTATCATCTGCAAATAAATTTCCGGTGTAAATTTTTTCAATTAAATCTTCTAAAGATAGTAGAAAATTTTCAAGCTGCTCAGGCGTTAAAGCTGCTTTACCCGCAAAAAGTTGTTCTTTAATAATACTTAAATTAGGTTGTTTTTCGTTAATCATACTTGTACTATCCATTACAACACCTACAAAATTTTAAGAGAAGTTAAAATTAGTTTTTTGTATAAATAATAAGTATCCATGTTTTTTAAAATCTACAAAGGGGGGAGAAAAAGGTACTTCCAAATATAATTTTAATTATCCGGGGTTACATTAAACATATTCTAATTATAGCTTGAAAGATTTGAACAGCTAAATAAAATTTTCATTTTTGCAGAAAAGCAATTTCAGATCCACTTTATAAAAATAAATGTAACCCCGGGAATAAATAATAATAATATACTACTTCAAATTACTTCGATTCTTGAAATTCTTCATGCTTAATCCCGGCAAGTTCTTCGAGCATTGAAGTAGTAAGGGATTTCGGTCGTTCAATAGGATAACCTAAGGCCCTATCCCAAATAATATTAGCAGTAACGCCCAGTGCTCTGCCGACACCGAATAGAACCGTATAGAAATCATATTCTTTCAGACCATAATACCATTGAATAACCCCCGATTGAGCGTCGACATTAGGCCAAGGATTTTTCGCTTTACCTTGTTCTTTTAAAATAGGGGGGGTAACTTTATATAAAATATCTACATATTTGAAAATAGGATTATCTTTTAGATGTTTCAAACAAAATTCCCGTTGAGCCATATAACGAGGGTCGGTTTTTCTTAAAACCGCATGTCCGAATCCTGGAATAACTTGACCGGAATTAAGAGTATCCCACACAAATTTTTTCATATCATCTTCAGAAGGAATTTTATCTCCCATTTTCTTCATTACACCTTGAATCCAGCGCAGCACTTCTTGATTAGCCAAACCGTGAAGCGGACCGGCAAGTCCGTCGATCATAGCAGAAAGGGAATAGTACATATCGGAAAGAGCAGATGCAACAAGATGACCCGCATGTGCACTCACATTACCGCTTTCATGATCACTATGAAGGATAAAATATAAACGGGATACATCGTCGTACGGTTTAGCGATGCCCATCATGTGTGCAAAATTTCCGCCCATATCCAGAGATGGATTCGTTTCGATGAAATTACCTTGTTTATATTTAAGTCGATAGATAAATGAAGCTATCTTGGGAAGTTTAGCTAATAAATTTAATCCGTCTTCGTAATAAGAGTCCCAGTAATCCATCTTACTAATACCCTCGTTGTATTTTTTTACAAATACCGATTCTCTTTGCATTGATAAAATTGCCGCTGAAAACATAGTCATCGGATGAGAATCCGGAGGCATTGAAAGTAAAATGCTAAATACATAATCCGGAACATCTTGCCTGTTTTTGAATTCTTCAGCAACTTCCATTGCCTCTTTTTCAGTAGGTATTTCACCGGTTAATAAAAGATAAAAGAAACCTTCTACATAAGGCATCTCACCGTCATGAACTTTGGGTAGTTTCTGTAAAACTTCAGGGATAGTGTAACCTCTGAATCTTATTCCTTCGTATGGATCAAGATAAGAGATATCTGTAGTAAGGCATTTTACGCCTCTGGCTCCTCCAATTGCCTGAACTATTGTAACATCGCCAATTTTTACATTGCCGTATTCTTTTAATAATTTTGTTGTGCGAGGACGCTGTTCTTCTATTTTTTGGAATAGTTTTTCTTTTAGTGCGGACATTTCTGCCTCCATGTTTTGGATTTTTGTAAATCTAGGAAATTATTAAAGGGTATATCAGTTGAAGAAAGTACATAGAGACATTTTTAAGTACATTGGATTTAAAATAGTTTTATGTAATCCTTTCACCGGCATTTTCCTAAATATTTTATTCATAATGCCTCCTGATTATTACCCCCCTTCTAATAACCCCTGTTTTTTTTTCAACGGTATGTTAATAAAATAATCGTTAAAAAGAAACTTTAAAGTGATTTACTTTACTAATCTTAAGATTATTGTATTCTTTGAAATTTATCTAAAATTTGGGATTATTAATTTCCTGAATTTCACTTTATCATTATGGCATTCTTTTCAAATTATTCTCATAATATATTAATTTAATTGTTATATTTAAGTGTACTTATAAATATTTCAAGTATGATAGAAAAGGTTGATTTTTACATAAAGAAGTTTGGGCTTGAAAAACATCCTGAAGGTGGATATTTCAAAGAGACATACCGCTCCGGTGAAATAATTCAAAAAGATTTTTTGCCGGTTAGATATTCAGGTGCAAGAACATTTTCAACATTAATTTATTTCTTATTACAGGGTGAACAAATATCATATTTTCATAAATTAAAGTCGGATGAAATTTGGCATTTTTATGACGGAAGTTCTCTTACAATTTATCTTATTAAAAATGAATATGAAATCATTGAAATTATTTTAGGCAACGATGTTCAAAATAATGAAAGTTTTCAGGCTATTATTCCAAAAGATAACTGGTTTGCTGCTGAAGTAATGAATAAAAATTCTTATTCATTGGTAGGTTGTACAGTTGCCCCTGGATTTGATTTTAAAGATTTTGAATTATCCAAGAGAAAAGAATTATTAAAAACTTATCCCAATCATTTGGGAATTATTAATAAGTTTACTCACATTTAACATAATTTTTAAGATTAATTTAATCGATATGATTAGGGCAAATCAAAACAATACCTTAAAAAATCAGTGAAAAAATAATTACCTTAATTCATACGAACCAAAGTTATAAATTAATAATTGCATTTAGTTTATTACTCTAATTTATTATTGAAAATAAAAATATTATTGTCTAATTTATTTATTATTATCTAAAATATTAAGGAGACAGTTATAGAGAATTTACACGTTTTGGTAGTTTAATAAAAATTCTCAATAAAGGGCCTTTATTATACATAAAGTAAAAAATCCGATTTGGAACATTCTCCGCTTTAGCGTAATAGTTTTTATTTTATTTTATGCGGGGATTAACATCGGTTTCCATATTCAACCGTTTTCCGAAATTACTAAATTTGCGTTGATTGAACCATTTATTCAATTCAATTTACCATTTAAAGATTCCGGATTCAGGGGTGTATTAGATAACAGTGAACCTGAACCTAATTCCCAAAAAAAAATATCTAAAAATAAGTTTCCACAATATTATACTTTTGCTGCCGATACTTCAGAACATGATACCACTAAAAAATCTCATGCCGATTCATTGAGAATTGATTCTCTAAAACATTTCAAACACATAAAGGATTCACTTGAAGCTGCAATAGGGGATACTTCCAAAATCCGGAGGCGAGATACCACCAAAATTGATTTAGCGGCTATTGATTCAACCGCCCGGTTAAAGTATTTTAAATATCGAAGGCACGATGTTCCATACGTAAAATTGACCATGGGGAGAAGGTCTAGTTTTTTTGTATACCCTCCGGCGAATTTGGATTCTACAGGTAAGTATGTCGATATAAAGCAAAGCATAGCCGGTCAACGGACTAAAATTCTTTTACGATTACCTTTGGATCAATATATTAAATTAATGCTTGCCGCAAATCAGGAAAGAATGTGGCGAAAATATGGATACAATTATGTTTACCATGGCAATAAAAATAGTTTAGGGCATTTAATTAAAAATATTACAAACTTTGAAATTCCGCTTCCCAGTGTTGGAGTATTAAGTATATTCGGTAAACCGAAAATTAGTTTACGTATCGGGGGAGCAGTGGATATCCATGGCGCATGGCGCAGCGAAACTACTCGAGGTATTACAATTTCACGCTTGGGGAATACGAGAAGTGAACCGGATTTTAAACAGGAGGTGCAGATAAATGTTAATGGAACAATTGGAGATAAATTAAACATAAGTGCTGATTGGAATACACAAAGAACTTTTGAATATCAAAATCAACTGAAAATAAAATATACAGGCTATCCGGATGAGATAATTCAAAGTATTGAAGCAGGTAATGTTTCTCTCCAAACTGCACCTTTGGTTGGAGGCGGTGAAGCTTTATTCGGAGTAAAAGCAAACTTCAAATTAGGTCCTTTGACATTAACAACTTTAGCTAGCCAGAAGAAAGGTCAAACTAAAGTAGTTCAAGTTAACGGAGGAGTTAGATCACATATATTTAGTGTAAAAGCATGGAATTATTCCCAAAATAATTATTTTTTAGATACTGTTTATGCAAGCACTGATCCTAGATTAAATCTTTTTTATAAATATTACAGCAGTGCAACACCTGTAGTAGACAAAAGTAAAGAAATAGTAGATATACAGGTTTGGAAATCGGTTAATAATCAAATATATCACCCGGCTAAAGAAAGGTATGCGAATGCATATATAAATTTATATCCGCGTCGCGCCGATCAACCTCCGTATCCGGATTCATACCGGGTTGATACCACAGGAAATGGAAATGGTAAATTGGCAACGGGTAGGTTCGTGATGTTAACTAGAGGGGTAGATTATATTTTACATCCTGAAACAGGATATATAACATTCCTTACTTCCATTCAAAGTCAAGATATTATTGCAGTAGCTTATCGAGTTCAAAATACCAACCCAGGTCCTTCAGATGACCTTTATTATGGCGATTTTCTCACAAGTGCAAATGTAGATACTTCTAAAAATTTAGTTTTAAAACTAATTAAACCACAAAATTTACGACCTCAATATAAGGAAGCGTGGAGATTACTGCTGAAAAATATTTATTCACTTAATGCTGTAAATATTAAAAAAGCCGGATTCAAGCTTCAAATTGAATATGAAATACCGGGTCAAAATCCTGTAACCAGTTTACCGACTACCAAAGGTGCTGTTAAACTATTAACTGCTTTTGGGTTTGATAAATTTAACTCGAGTGGGAATGCTCAACCGGATAATGTATTCGATTGGCGACCTGGTTTTACCATTTTGCCGACTTCAGGCGAAATCATTTTCCCTTCTCTAGAACCATTCGGAAAGAATTTGCCCAACGGTATACCGGATTCATTAAGATATCAATCCATATACGATACAACCCAAACTTTTGCCAGACAGGATAAAGCTCATGATAAATGGATAATTACCGGGAAATATTCAGGCGAAGCTTCTGCCAATTACCAGTTGGGTTTTAATGCTGTTGAAAATTCGGCTAGGGTTTATCTTAACGGAAGACAATTAATCCAAGGAATTGATTATGTCGTCGATTATAATACCGGACAGTTGACTATTAGAAATAGCGCTGCATTAGTCCCCGGAGCTAATTTGAGAATTACCTATGAGCAAAATGATCTATTCCAATTAGCTTCCAAAACTCTTTTAGGCGCTAGAGGAATATTTAATCTTTCCGATAAAACAAAACTCGGCTTTTCAATTCTGAATTTAAACCAGCAATCTTTGAGTAACAGAGTCAGGATTGGTGAAGAGCCGATAAGCAACACTATCATGGGTGTTGATTTTCACACCGGTGGTGATCTGCCTTTTTTAACCAGGGCTTTGGACAATGTAATTTCAACCAGGGAAGCGTCGAGTTTCTCACTCGCCGGCGAATTTGCATACATAAATCCTGATCCAAACACAATCAAAAGTACAATACCCGATGATCATGGGGGGAGTGTGGCGTATATAGATGATTTTGAAGGGGCAAAAACTATTATCCCAATCGGAGTATCATATACTCAATGGAAAGACCTAAGTGCACCCGATAAAATTCCCGCTTTAGCAGGGTTATCATATAAGCAAATGATGGATTATAAAGCGAAAAGTTTTTGGTATTCGATTACTCCGTCAAATGTTTTTGTGTCGGATATATGGGGAAATAGAAAAAAAGTAGCCAAAGCAGATCAACAAGTACCTGTGTTGGATTTTGTCTTTATGCCGGATACTCCAGGTACCTATAATTATCATCCGAAGTTATCCGATCCGACTAAAACATGGGGCGGTATGATGAAACTTCTCTCATCGACTGCAAATAACCTTGTGGTTCAACATGTTGAATATATTGAGTTTTGGATTTATAACGAACAATCACCCCCCAATGCTAATTTATATATTGACTTGGGTAGAATTAGCGAAGATGTAATTCCGAATAAAATTCTGAATACGGAAGATAAAAATGGAAACGGAGTAATTGACCCGGGTGAAGATGTAGGTATTGACGGTTTGAATGATGCTCAGGAACGTGCAAAGTTTCATAGTAAAAAAGCAGACCCTAGCGGTGATGATTTCAGTTTTAAAGGTAATTATGGTACTACAAACACAATGGCCTATTTTAATATTAATGGAACCGAAGGAAATGCCGTTTCAACCGATATGGGGAGAATCCCTGATACGGAGGACTTAAATGGAAACGGAAAGGTCGATCTAGTCAATAGTTATTTCAGATATAAAGTTCCTTTGGACACTACTAAAAATAAATTTATTGCCGGTACGGGCGGAGATAAAGGTTGGTTCTTGATGAGAATTCCGTTAAGAGATACTCTTTTAACGGTTGGAACACCTTCTCTTTCGGATGTAGAATATATTAGGATATTTACAACAGGAGTGAGCAGTACAGTACATGTCCGGTTTGCCGATTTCAATCTTGTTGGAAACCAATGGCAAAAAACTTTGCCGAAAGATACTGTATTGTCCGTTTCTGTAATTAATTATGAAGATAATTCGAACTATACTAGTCCACCTGGAGTACTTCATTTAAGAGATAAAACTCATCCTAATCAA
>CBFDUR010000069.1:0-7580 GCA_965613005.1 uncultured Ignavibacteriales bacterium | reverse complement strand
TCTCGTTAATAATTTTTTAATTAATAACGGATATTCATAACCGTTGCTGCCGTAATTTTTCATAACACACCTTTTATTTTATTAGAGTTTAGTTTTATTATAAACTATATATGTCGTAACTTATTAAATTTGTGAATTAAGGCAATGCAATTATAGCGCTCAAAAAAAGGAATAATTTTATTATCGTTTGAAATTACTAAATTTTTTAATTATTAAAAATCAATAAATTAGGTGTAAATCCGTAAAAAGGAGCAACTTTAAAAATTACACCCGGTATCTATCAAAATTGAAGGGCATTTGAAAAGGGATATTAACCCTAAGTTGGAGGTAATACCGGTTAACGCAAATTAAACCCATTACATATATTGTTGCACTTTAGTGAAACTTTTTGTATCTTTGCACTATGAAAACAAAATCGAAACATAGGACAGTGATTTTTTACAAAAATTATTTTGAGAAATTTTTCTTGAAACAATCTTCTAAAGTTAAAGCAAAAATCATTTGGACTATTGAACTGATTGAAGAATTGGAAAGAGTGCCAGAAAATTATCTTAAACACATTGAATCAACAAATGGTTTGTATGAGATTAGGGTAAAACTTGGCAAAGATATTTTTAGAATTTTTTGTTTTTTTGATCAAGGAAAGCTTATAATATTAGCTAATGGATTTCAGAAGAAAAAGCAAAAGACACCAAAAACGGAAATTAGAAGAGCACTTAAAATTATGGAGGAATATAATGATGAAAACAAATAACAAAATGACTCTTGATGAATTTAAGGATAAACATTACGGAGTAAAAGGGACAGAAAAGAGGGATGAACTTGATAGTGGTTATGAGAACTTTAAATTAGGATCTATGCTTCATGAGGCAAGACTTGAAAAAGGTTTGACTCAAGCTGAGTTAGCAGAAAAAGTAGGAACAACAAAATCTTACATATCGAAAATAGAAAATAATATTAAAGAAGTTCGACTTTCTACATTGCAGAAAATAGTCCAATTTGGATTAGGAGGCAAATTAGATCTCTCAATTCGTTTGTGAAAATAACTTGCGCTAACACGCGGTATACGCAATGCGGGGGAAATATGATAAATTGAACATGAATACATTTAATAAACATCGTAGCGGTTTGATAGATAATTTTTCAAAATCCCGCACTACGCATAGCCCAACCGGTTTAAATCATTTCCCGATTTTGAAATTAAATTGATTATTCAATTTCATTGATGAGGCGTATTTAAAAAGATTATTTTCAAATTGTAAATATTAACAAAAATCAAAAATATTTCACAAGAGAAATATTTTCTTAGAGGGACACACTATTAATTTAATGAATAGCTCCAAAAATTAAATTTACTTCTAATGTTATGTCAAATCACTCATCATAATTAAAAGAGCCTATCATATTTAACATTTCTTTTAATTTATCTTTAATTTGAAGAATCATCGCCCGTCCCTTAACTTTAGGCACGTATTCAGAAGTAATATCAAGAGCATCTTCAAATAGCTGTTTTTTTACGTCGTCATCATTATCTTCATCCTCTTCCATTATTACATCTATAAGTACTGTTGCCATATCAAAAGAACATAGTAATATACCTTCTTCCTCCTCAGTTGGTTTTTTTCCCGATGAAATTTCTTCGGTTCGAACCGAGCTTATACCCGCTTCATTAAGAAATAGGACTAAAAAAGGCAGTAATAAAAAGCTATTAGGCGGCAAAAAAGATAAATTCTCATTTATATCATCCATAAAATTATTAAATGGATCTTTTTTGTTTATTGTAGACTTTTCCGATATATTTTTTTTAAAATCTATTTTGATACTTTTGAACCAGCTAGTTTTTTCAGTTTTAGACATATCTTTCAGCTTATCTTTTTGAGGTAATATGTTTTCACGCCATACATCACTTATAATATCTAATATCCTTTGTGTCTCTTTATTATTCTTAAAATATTTTTTCTTTTTATTTGTGAAATACTTTTCCACTTGCAAAGATTGGAACAAGAAAAGATCGTTCGCTGAATTCTTCTTTGGTATGGAAGGATTTTTAGAATCAGAAAATTTCCCGAGGTTATTCTGTGCATTTATATTATTAGGATTTTCAATTAAGGCAAGTTCCAATTTTTCTACAGCCTTATCGCGTTTATTAATTTTTTCATAAAGAATGCCAAGATCATTAAGACAATCAGAGCGCATAATGATGTCGTCTTTGGGAATTAACTTATATGATTTTATAAAATGGTTTTCCGCTTCGACGTATTTTCCCATTATACAATAAATTTTAGCCAGTTGATAATGTACCTGATCATCTATTGGAAATTTTTTTTCCGCTACTTTTAAAATACTTATTGCTTCATTATTCTTCATGCTAAACGAATATGCAAGTGATTGCAAAATAAAAAATGATGAGTTTCCCGGATATTTAAAAATGGCTTCTTTACTTGATTTTATCGCTTCCTCAAAGTTACCGTCCTTTATCAAAGAGCTTATAAATAAAAATTCCTTTTCTCCTTTATCAAAATCGGTAATATTAAAAATTTGCGGTTCTTTTTTCTTCATCTAGTTAATCCCTTCATAAAAATAATGGCCCTATTGAGCATTTTAAAATGGGCTCAATTATAATAAAATCATTATCAACAGTTTAAATAATGATTAAAATATCATGTTCATAATTTTGAATTTCTCAAATAAATCATAATTAAATGTTACCTTTTATAGGAAAAACAAAAGAGGATATTTCATTAAGCTTACATTAATAATTGTATAATCTAAGTAAAATAATTTTTATAATATAACAAAAAGAATTTATAAAATCTTATTCTACAGGTAACCCTTCCATTTTCATTATTATTAGAGCGTTGGTAGTTGGGCATGGCCCCGGGTTAATTTTATAATCGAAAACCATTTTATCATTTCTGATTTCCTCCTTGAAGTGATAATTCTTAATATTTAAGATTTCTTGTTCCAACTTAATAAGCTCTAAATCGTGTGTAGCAACCACCCCCAAACCATTGGCTTGAGACAATGCTTTGATAAAAGCTTTACTTCCTTTTAATCGCTCAATATTATTCGTACCGCTGAATATTTCATCGATTAAAAAGAAAAGAGGCAACTTATTTTTTTCATTTATTATTTCCAATAATTGTTTCAGCCTTTTAACTTCCGCATAAAAATAGGAAATGCCGTCAATAACCGAGTCGCTTACTTTAATACAAGTAAATATTCGGAATAAAGATAAATTTAGTGTGCGGGCATTTACCGGTCCGCCGGAGTATGCCAAACACACATTAATTCCCAAAGTACGCAGGAATGTACTTTTCCCGGACATATTTGACCCGGTAATGATTGCTGTTTCACCTATTGATGAAATTTGAAAATTGTTAAAAACTTTATTTTCATGGGGAATTAGAGGATGTCCAATTTCGATAGCTTCAAATATTTTCTCACCCGGACTATTACCCGGTACTATATCCGGAAATTTATATTCAGGATTTAAATAAGCAAAATTTGCCAAACTATTTAAAGCATCAATTTTATAAAATGTATTCAACCAGGCAGGTAATTTTTTAAATAGTTTTTCTTTGTAATTATCAATTCTCCTAGTGAAAAAATAGTCTATCGGAAACAATAAACGAATTAGTGTCCATACAAAAGGATTTCCTTTTCGTAAACGTAAAAAAGACATGCTGTTTTCAATCGATTTGAGAAGGAATGACGGAAGTTTATTTTTATCCAAAAAAATATTGCATTCATTTTTGATTAGTGAATTTCCAGGATAAGGATAATTTTCAAGTAAAGTTAAAATAGAACGGAATTTTTTCAACTCATCGTTTAAAAATTCAATCTCTTCAAATAAATTATTTCTTCTATCTCTCCCGAAATAATAAATACCAATATAAAACAACAAAGTAATTGCCCAGTAGGCAGGTAAGTTTATGGTTAGAGAAAGAATAAAAAGAATAATATTCAGAGGTGCTAAGATGCTTAATAATATTAATAATTTTTTAATCGATTTTTGCGGTGTAAAATTTTTTAACCAATTAATCACTAACTCACCGTTAAAATCATTCTTATTCAACATCATTTTAATTAGATACATTTTATCTCGTAAACGGGAATGCGGAATAAGTTCTTTTACTAGTTTCTGACGTTCATAAATTTCATTTTTATTAGGAGCTTTATTTAGTAACCAGCTTCTCAAAAGAGACCTACCTTGTATAGAGACTGTAAAATCAATCAATTGAAGCAAAGATTTATTGCCTGTTATATCTAGATCGATTTCAATTGGAGAATTATCCAAATTTTGATCAATCACATTTGGAATATTTTTCCAATCTAAATTTATTCTGGCACAATGTGTTTCTTTTATTTTGATCCATGCATTTAATCTATTTAGACCTCTGATAATTTTACCGTGAATATGCGCTAGAATAGCGAAAGAAATTAGAAAAAATAAAATGCTTATTATTGTCAATAAATTGGAAGTAAAAAAGAAAAAGAGTAGAGAAATAATTACTCCCAGAAAAAACAAACCTAACCTGTACCAGGAAAAATTATTATTTAATTTTTCAAGAATATTAGCTTTATCTTTTAATTTAAAGATAAGTTCTTTCAAATATTCATCAGGTGTTTGTTTGGAATTTCTAATATATTTATGTTCCTGTTGTAAATCCATAAAAATAGAAAATAATCTGATTTAGTTAATAATACAATTATAAAATGATTCTGAGTCAGTTGAAAGAGTTTGAAATAAAAATCTTATCGATTAATCGTATAATAACGATTTCATATTTGCGAAATTTCCAATTTTTAAACCAAACTATTGTGAAGGAACTCTCATATTATCAGGTGCGATTAAATAAAATGATTGCTCCTGTTATTCTTTAATATTTATCTTTCATCACATCCTTTAATGATTTTCTTATAGATATTTTATATACGATTTTAGAATAAATGTTTTGAATTGTAGATTAAAGCTTTGAATATAATTGTACCGGATTTAATTATACCTTTTTCTTTATAAAACTCTTATGAAATTATTTAATTTAAATAGAAATTTAAAATTTACGTGGTTTTTACGTACAATTATAGGCTTGTTCCGCTTAACCAATTTTTTTTATATCTAATTAAAAGGAGGTTTGTATGAAAACTACAATTTTTGTTGTAGCGTTATTTATAATATTTTTATTCACCGGTATAACTGCGACCAACGCTGAGGCGTATTTATCAACCTCTAAAATAATTACAAGTAAAAAGGATAACAATGCACCGAAAACAGCTTACTTAGTAAAAGATAAAGGGATACTTTCAGTGAGCTTAATGAGTGCGGAGGAATCTTTAAAAGATAACGGATTTAAAGCATCTAAAGCAGTGATTGTGGTAATTGGACCGGCAATCCATTCTCTTCAAAAAGGAAGTAAGATGCAAGGCGAAGTTAAAAAAGCATTAAAAAATGGCGTTAAGATTTTTGCTTGTGAATTGGCTATGAACTATATGGGTGTTAAAGCCGGTACATTAATAAACGGAATACAACCGACTCCGAACGGTTTTTTCAAAATATTTGAACTTGAAAATAAAGGTTATCTCACTGTACAAAATTAATATAACTTTTAAGCGATTTTAATTTTCTAGTTTTAATTTAATGAATACGGTGTTTCAAAAAAAGTTATTTGCAAGTTTTCGAATTGTGAACATCAACAAAAGTCATACTTTTTCAGAAGAAAGATACCTTTTTAGCGAAATCTCATAAATTAAAAAAATGAATTAATTTTGTAATCTTTTACTTTCTTTACCGATGATCCCGAGCCATTGGTTAACCGGCACAGTAGATTTTACGATGTGCATACCTGCATCTGAAAATTTTTTAAATGTTTCATCCGTTTGTTCGGTATAATCAATAACATTTGGAACTACTACCGGCGACATACAGTCTTCAAGTATGTAAATTTTTTGAATTAATTTTTTTCCGCGTAATGAAAAATCGTTCAGCAAATCTTCAATTGTCCATGCAATACAATGGCTTTTAGCTTCGCCGGCAATGATAATTGCGTCGAAATTCATGAGCTTATCAATTAAAGCAATATTTTTTACGGCAATATTATTCCCATTAATATCTTTTGTTATTTCGGGACCAAAGACCGAATAATGTTCAGTAAAGGGATTATTACCTTTAATTTGATTACCGGGTTGAGCATATCTGACAATACTATGAAAGAATATTGCTTCCTCTAAAGAAGATACGAGGGCATGTCCAATACCTCCCAACATTGCATGATAGGGCCAAATAGTGAGGTTATACTTACCTGATTTTTTTAATTGCTTTGTGTAATGTAAAAGATATCCGGATGAATATTTTTGATCGATACCCGGAATGGAGTAAACATCCGGATTTATTTTCCATTTCCCATTCTCAATGTCTTCAACCGATATTAGAGTATATGGCGCAGGATGTTCACCGTGATTATCTATTAAAAATATCGGATGAAAGATTTGTATGGGCAGATGAGTATCCATTGTCGGTATTATTTCAGTAATAGCGGAAAGATTTTTATAAATAAAACTGCATAAACGTGATACATCATCTAGGGCACCTTTGCCATTTCTACCTGAAACGAACAGTTCAAAATTTGGATTACAGAAAGTGTTTTGCATATCCACAATTAGAAGCCCTATTCGAAATTTATCTTCTGAGGAAGGTTTGATATCTAGTTGTTTCGCCCATTGTCTTGCATCATTAGCCCTATTCAAATAATCAACTTTCCAAACTTTATCTACCCTCTTTTTGTCAAAATGATGGGGTATAGGTAATTCTTTTTCGTTCATTGTATCGATTCTCCATTAAATAATTCGACTGATTTTAAGAATAGAAAAAATACATAAAGTAATCAAATGATAATAGTTGATTTCTTTATAATTTGATTTATGTTACAACTAGTTGATTTTATGATGTTTAATTTATAGTGGTTTTATAAATAATATTTTATTGTCGTTCTAAGGTAGAATAAACTTGCAAAATCATTATATTGAGTTGTATGGGTTATACGATGAGAAATTTCAGACTGTAACAAAGGGTTTGACTTTTAATTTATTTCAAAATTTGTAAAACGGAATAAAGTGTAAATAATATCGTTTATATGTTTGTGGTAAATTCAAAAGGGTTATTTTTATGTATTTGAATTGTGAATATCATTAAAGATTAAAGTTTATTAAAAAGAAAGTAACTCTCTAATTGAAATTTATTTCTTGAATTCGATTTTAAGAAATTAGCTACTAAATTTAAAAGAAAATATCGATAAATTCCAAATAACTTTTTTTTCGAATGAAAAATTTTAAAAGGCAAAACATTTAGACAAATAGTCTCGTATATTACAATTATCTTTTGAGATTCTTATTACATTTTAACTTCATTTATCATTATAGACCTGTACCGGGTACACTAGTTCATAAATTTGTATTTAAAGGAGATAAAAATGAATACATTAATAAAACTATTAGATTACGGACAAAGTTACTGGTTGGATAATCTAACACGCAGAAAAATTAAGAGCGGTGAGTTAAAAAATAGGGTAAATAAGCAGGGT
>CBFDUR010000068.1:0-7582 GCA_965613005.1 uncultured Ignavibacteriales bacterium | reverse complement strand
TTGAATTACCGCCGGGATACTTTGTTACATGGGGTGGTCAGTTCCGGCTTCAGCAGGAAGCAAATGAAAGATTTGCGATTGTGATACCGGCTACTCTGCTGCTGATATTCTTACTTTTATTCATGAGTTTTAATTCAATAAAGAACTCAATCCTGATATTATTGAATTTACCTCTGGCATTGGTTGGTGGAATTGTTGGATTATGGTTAACGGGGCAAAACCTCTCTGTTCCGGCTTCTGTTGGATTTATAGCACTGTTCGGTATCGCATTACTTAACGGAATAGTGTTGGTTACATATATGAACCAACTGATGAAAGAAGGCTTGCCGGTAGATGAAGCTTCAATTAAAGGTGCCAGCTTAAGGTTGCGCCCTGTACTGATGACTGCCCTGGCTGCAGCCCTTGGAATGATACCGCTTTTATTTTCAACAGGCATCGGCAGTGAAGTTCAAAGACCCCTTGCAACAGTAGTTGTCGGTGGATTGGTTACTTCAACAATCTTAACTTTACTTGTATTACCGGCACTTTACAAATGGTTTGCAATTGATGTAGAAAAAGAGAATCAAAATTAATTTACGGGCAGCAGCGCTTGCTGCCTTTTTTTATTAAAATAAAAGAGGAATAAAAATGAAATATATAACTACGTATATAAAACCACATCAACTCAGTAAGGTTAAGTTAGCGCTTCATAAAATTAAAGATCTAACAGGAATTAGTGTTTTGGATATTAGAGGATTCGGGCGTACTAAAGCAAAAAATGAACCGCACAGAATTGTGGAAGACTTAGTTGATTATATACCCCATGCAAAAATTGAGATTTTTTGTAAAGATTCTTTGGTGGAAAAAATTGTGGACGCTATTAAAACAGCAGCTCATACAGGTTTACGGGGTGATGGTAAAATATATATCAGCACAGTAGATGATGCCGTTAGAATAAGCACCGGTGAAAGAGGTGAATCGGCTATTTAATATTCAAAATGGATAAATATAAATGAGTCCACTAAAGAAAGGACTAAAAACCGTTGGAACGGTTGCAATGCGTATTAATATTAAATTAACCCTCGGCTTTAACATAGCCATCCCTCAAGGAAAGTCGGGAGATAGCAACAATTTAGGAACATCATTAATTGCTTCAGCAGTTTACAAATTCCTAAATTTGCGTAATATTTACCTTTTTTAAGTGGACTTATAAAATCTTATAAAAAATATGTTGGTCATTTTAGGTATCTCTTTCTTTAAAAAATATAAATGGGAGAAAATAACTAATTTTGGAGCTCAAAAAATCTTTTATTTTCCACTTTAAGTCAATTTTATAGGCTATAACATAATTTCTATTTAAAATAATGTTTTTCACTGTTTAGCTAAATCGTATATTTTGAATTAAATTTAATAACTCACGTTACGCAAAAATATCTGTATAGTTAATTATTTTTAGAATTTCATAGCAAAGCAAGCTTTAAGATTTATCAGTTCGTCAAAAGCGACACGACTTGCAGAGATATAGAATTTTGTTCTTAATGCTGTTGGATTCAACTCCGATTTCAAACTTAAATATTCCAACTTGAAAAATGCATATATCGATGTAAAAATATGATTACTCTGCGTTCTGACTCTTTTTGTTGGAGACTTGCATAAACAAACATGTTGCTTTAATGACTTGTGATATTCTCCTACTTTCCACCGTTTGTGGTAAATTGCTATACTTTGTTCGTATGTTAATCTTAGATCACTACTAACCAAATAAAGAACGCCTTGACTTCCATCTGCGTTTTTGAAGACTTGCTTTATTAACAAAAGCGGGAAACTTACTCCTTCTAAATATATCTCTTGTTGTGTGTTCTCTTTCAGTTCGAGTGCACTTACTCTAACATACTTACCCGAAAGTTTATCTTTTTTACTTAGAGCTATTTTTCTGTTTGTCTTTATCGGCATTATAAAATCTTTTTTCAGTTCTCCTTTTACAAGCATCATATTCTTACTTGATGCATACCAAATATCATTTAACACATATTTGAATTTGATATTATTTTTAACACAAACTTTTAGCATTTCTCTATATTGTTCGTTTTTTGTCTTCTCACTGATTCTTTTTTCTTTCTTTGTCTTTTCGTCAATCACTGTTTTTGTCTTTCTTACTAAATCAAACGATATCGGTATTCTAAAGCCTTTACTGTAATACAGTGCCGATATTATATTTACGCCCTTGACTAACCGTCCCTTGCTGTGATCATAATGCCAACAGATTATTTCGTTTTCATCCGTACTTGGCTTTTCCTCTATCGTATCGTCTATTATTATTACTCCATCTTCTCTTTGTATTTCTCTTACCGTACGTTTTATTAATGACCATAATCCTGCTGATGTGAAATCTTCCGAACTTAAAAATCTTGTGATCTTATCGTGACTTATTTTTCCCTCTGATAATACCGAAAGTCCTGTGGCTGTTGTATATGAATATGAACTCATTAAATAATCAGTGTATATTTCTAAGAGTTGCTTGTTCATCTCTTACCTCTTATTTTCTTGCTTAGAAATTTAATGATTTTCTGCCTTTTTGCGTAACGTGAGTTAATCAGATAAATAATCATAAAAAATAAAATTATAAAAATTTGTAACTTAGAATAATAGCTTAAATAGTTATGGCTATTTTTTTATATTGAAACAATCGCAAAAAAATCAAGTTAAAACATTAAAATGATAAATTAATATCTAAGTTGGTTTTATTTATAAACGATAAATTTTGTTCAGAAAAAATAAAAGAGAAAATCGAATTGATTAAAATAATAAGAATATCAAATATTTATTTTTTACTGCCGCTTATTTTAATTCTTTCATCACAATTGAAGGCACAAGATACAACAGAAAGTTTAGCATTTAAAAATTATAGGCCGAAGGTAAGACAAAGATTATTTTATCGACCTAATTTAGCGTATCAAATATGGCAACATTTCAAATTAGTACAAGATGCAAATAAAGGTAATACGCTGGCACAGCATGAATTAGGCCTCCGATACTTGCTAGGGAAAGGATTTTCAACCGATACGGTCAAAGCAGCATATTGGATAAAAAAAGCTGCGGATAAAGGTTTAGCAGCGGCTAGTTACAATTATGGGATACTTCTTAATAACGGCTGGGGTACGAAGTGGAATCCCTTTAGTGCGTTTAATTATTTTATGATCGCAGCCAAGGATGGAATGCCTCAAGCCGAACAAGTTGTAGGATTAATTTATACCGATAATTTGGTTGTAAAAAGAAATTGGAGTAAAGCTTACAAATGGATCAAAGAAGCTGCAAAACAAAAGTATAAACCTGCTGAAATAATTCTTGCAGAATTTAGAAAAAAAATTAATATCTCATCTCTAGATACTACTTCAGTGAAAGGGAATAAAAAAAATCATTTATTTACATCTTCCAATAATTCGATGAATACTTCTTTAAGCTCCACATTGGGATTAGTTTACATAGATTTTCATACAATCACAGATACAAGCTCAAAAATAGATAATAAATTATTGCTTGAAGATATCCTGCACCCGGGAAATGAAAAATTGGCAAAAACGTTAAAATTAACGACAAAGAATGATTCATCTTTTTCATTTGATTCTACTTCCTTAGCCCTTCTTAAAAAATTCGCTAACAACGGAAGTCCGGAAGCTTTGACTCTATTAGGGAGGTTATACGAGAAAGGATTTCATTTTAAAAAGGATATATTAAAAGCAGCGGTTTATTATGTACGCGCTATAAAATTAGATTCACCTCGTTCATTCCGGCTTCTTTGGAACTTAATCAAAGAAAATAATTTCTATAAGGCATTACAAGAATTAGCTAAGAAAAAAAATCCCGCGGCATTGTTCACTTGGTATGGACTACATATTTTTGGATTTGATAATAATATCGTTGATGAAGATGCATTCAATTTACTTGTACAATCAGCTAATTCTAATTTTATCCCGGCATTAAATGAACTTGGATTGGATTATTTCACCGGTAAAATAGTAAAGCAAAATAAAGAAAAGGCAATTACTATTTGGAAAAAAGCTGAACGATTAGGAAGTGCGGGAGCAAAAATCAGATTAATAATTTCAAATATTTTTGATGATTCATTAAAAAATAAAATTCTAGCTACATCAATCAAAGGATTAAAAAAAGCGATAACGGATGGTTCTGTATTAGCTCAAGCAACTTTAGCATATTGTTATGAATATGGAATAGGTGTTTCAAAAAATATACCGGATGCTGTAAAATATTATCGCTTTGCCACAGAAAGAGGAAGTCAATATGCATATAATCAATTAAGAAAACTCTATAACTCTGTTCGCCCTTCCGGTAAAGAATTCATAATTAATTAATAAAGCATGTTTAAAAAGGTCATTTTTAAGTTTTCTAACCGTGAATATTAACAACAATTGGGTTTTATATGAAAATCATTTTTGACGGTTTTTAATCAAAATTTTTCATATAGTCTCATGTTTATCTGAATGAATACCCTTTTACATTGGGGAAAATTTCAGCTAAAAAAATTTTATATTAATCATAGAGAATAATTCAAACATAATTTTAGAAAAATGATTCGTACATAATTTTAATAATATTATTTGTCCTAATAAACAATACCGTTCTCAATTTTACCGATGTCATCCATGGTATCGTATAAAAAACCGTTAATAACAACATATCGTATCATACCGTCTTTAACTATTATGAAACCGGGATTATTCCCTATATAGATATCATTGTTTTCCATTAGTTCTTTGTTGAGTATAATATTAATCGGAAGTGTTGTGTATTTTGCAACGAAATTATCGGATTTTAGTAAAACGTTTGTGTAACCGTTTTTATAGAGCTTAGTAAAGTCTAATTTTTCAACTTCGGTAATTGAGCTAAAAATATTCTCGTATGTTTTTCCCGGCTTTATTTCCATTCCCGGGAAATCATGATCTTCATAACCAAAAGAAATCGACAGATCACCCTTGTCTTCTAAAATTGATTTATAATAATAACCCTTTGCATTATTAACCGTAACCTCATTTCTAATAATACCGAGGTCAATAGTATATTTTGAATTATTGCTTTGAACGGTTAGGTCCCTTAATATTAGGTCGAAAATATCTTTCTCATTGTAGGGGATAATATCATAAGATTCCATATTTTCATTTTCATAACTTTTTTCCGCAATGCATTTAAATGAAGTTAGCAGTACTATAAAATTAATCTTTCTTATAAATTGTTTTTCCGGATCATCTTTCCATCCGCCGGATTCAATTAAAACGGTGCTTGTTCCGCTTTTTTGAAAATTATCACCGAACGCTCTCGGTTCAAAGTCGTCCTTATATTTAGCTATATGCCCGGGAATGAAATCAGATATTACCTTGTAAAGCCGGCTGATTAATTTAATAGCATTGATTCTTACGCTATTCACCTGCTTGGAATGATCAACTGGAGGAGCTAAAAATGAGACGGCAGCCGATTTAAATGTATGCCCTGCCGAATAAAGCCTGTCTTGATCGTGGAGGTTAAATCCAAAATCGGCATGTATAGAGTTGAAAGTCTCGCTTAAAATTTTTGCTTCCGGAGTTTGTTTCCGGATAGCATCCCTGTTTATATCAATTCCGAATGCATTTCGTCTCTGAAAAGATTCAGCTCCATCCGGGTTAACCATAGGCATTAAATAGATAGTTGTGTCCTTAAACAGATCACTTCGAAATCTATTTAAATTATCATCCGCAGAAATAAAATTAATTATATCGAAAAGTGCCGTTGTAGCAGTTGATTCATCACCATGCATTTGAGACCAGAGAAATATTTTTGAATTTCCGGTTCCAAATGAAATGAGAAAAATGGGACGATGCTCGACTGATGTCCCAACTTCTTTTACCGTGAAAATATCACTATCTTTTAAACGCTGAATAAGTGGTAAAATTTCGGAATGTTTTATCCTTTTTTTGTTAAGAGAAGGCTCTTTATAATCTTGATAATTATAATAAAGCATATTTGCGAAGTCAATATCTTGTATCATTATTTAAACCTATTGTAATTGAAAACGAAAGTAAATAATTGAAGAATATTTTCAAATTATGCTAGAATTTATTTTATTTACATTTAATAATTTAAGTTTAAAAAACTTTAATTTGAATACCGTCATTCTTGTGAAAAGAGAATGACCTTTTTAGACCTAACTCAAAATTTATGAAAAATTAAGGAATAAATCTCATGGCTACAAAAACACTCAAAATAGGTTCGGAAATACCCCGTTTTAAATTGATAGGTATTGATGATACTGTACATAATATAGACGATTATAACGATAAAAGAATATTGATAGTAATTTTTAGCTGTAACCATTGTCCTTATGTACAAGCTTATGAAGATAGAATAAAAATGATACAAAGGGATTATGAACAAAAGGGGGTTCAAGTTATTGCTATTAATAGCAACGATGATACTCAATATGAAGATGATTCTTTTGAAGAAATGAAAAAGAGAGCAATTGAGAAAAACTTCAATTTTCCTTATTTAAGAGATGAAGATCAGCAAGTAGCCCTAGCTTTCGATGCATCGCATACTCCTGAAATATTTGTTTTTGATAAAAGCAGAAAATTGCAATATCATGGGAAAATAGATGATAATTGGCAGGATGAATCCCAAGTAGGCAGTAGATATCTACGAGATTCTCTATATGAATTATTAGAAGATAAAGAAATATCAATTCCGGAAACCTTTTCAATAGGTTGCACAATAAAATGGAAAAATAACAGGTGATGAAAACCGGGTGTTAATGCTTTTTCTTAAAAAATTAAAATAAATGATTAAATCGTAAGAATTTTATATATGATTTGATTTAAGCGTTTGAATTAAATTGGAATTCCCATCCGTTCTTCAAACTCATCTAACAATTTTAGCGGCTGAGACGAAATTGCAAAACAATATATCGGATACAGTACCGAAAATACTTTAATTGTCTCGGTTAAAAAATCAGCAGTGTATATAATTTTATTTTTTACTGAAAGATTTTTTTCAACCAAAATAAATTTCATTTCAGAAAAAGTTTGGAAATTTTTCGAAGCGTTGAAGTTATTAAGAACGAATTCAGGTCCTTTATTGAGTTCATATAAATCAAATTTCCCGTTGATATTAAATTTATCGAAGGAATTAATTATTTCATTCTTAAATTGAGTTTTATTGTTTCTGAAAAAAAGTTCGTTGCCTTTTGTGTTATTGATAAATAATCCGTATTCAATACCGTTTTTATTCAAATAAACATAGAATTCGCTATCCATTTTGAATTTGCCGAAGTGAATCAGGAAATAATCCCGGTAGGGAAGACCTCTGGTAAAACGGATATCCTTATTGATTCTCATCAGAGTTTTATTAAATTTTGGTTCAGTTCTGATGATGGGATTCAAATTATTGAAAAATTGGCCGATAGCAATAACAAAAGCTTTGGAAGGCAAAATAAGGTATTTTTCATAACGATCTCTATTGCCGGAAAACCATTTTGTATTGTTATTATTTTCGTTTTCCAACTCGCTTAAAAAATTGAAAGTTTGCTTATAGAAACCATTAAAGGGAGGTATTATTTTAT
>CBFDUR010000067.1:0-7675 GCA_965613005.1 uncultured Ignavibacteriales bacterium | reverse complement strand
CAGCATCAACAAGCAACAATACACCATCTACCATTTTAAGAGTTCTCTCAACTTCACCTCCAAAATCGGCATGCCCCGGAGTATCGATAATATTTATCTTGATGCCGTTAAACTTAATACTTAAATTCTTAGCCAATATTGTTATACCTCGCTCTTTTTCAAGAGCATTAGAATCCATTACTCTATTTTCAACATGCTGATTTTTTCTCCATGCACCGGTTTGCTTTAACATATAATCCACTAGTGTGGTTTTTCCATGATCAACATGAGCTATTATCGCAATGTTTCGTATATCTTCTCTTGCTTTTTTCACATTTATCCTTCGTTTATTTAATTTATCAAGTGTACAAATATATGCAGTTCATTAAGCATAAACAATGAAATAACATTTATAAGAATTAAGGATTAACATATTTAGAATGCAGATAGAGTTGAGTGATTTCCGCAAAATGTATTGCTCATCATGTAATTATTTGCGTATTAAGTGCAATTTCTTCTAATATGGAAGTTACCCGAAGGCAATCTTTAATCGATCCGCTAAATACAATAGAACTTCCTTTTACATGGACCTCAAACGCATGTGTTCTGGCTTTTCCGTAGGTACAATGAACTGCTTTAATCAATTGATAAATGACTTCATCAAAAGTATGCCAGTCATCATTATAAAGTACTACCCTACTTATAAAATTTGTAGCAGTTTCTTCTTCAACCTTTATATCGATGACCGGTTTATTTATTAATTCTTTTTCCATAATTAAAATTTAAATAAATTTTAATTAAAAAGTTCTAATACTTTATAATTAATTATGATAAACATAGGACAAATTTTGCGGGTTTGATTTTATAAGGTTGTATGTTTATATTTTTATTAATATTTAAAGAAATTACCGGAGGAGAAATAATGAAAATTGCAGTTTGTGTAAGTCATGTTCCGGATACTGCGACAAAGGTCAAAGTAAGCTCGGACAATAAAGCGATTGATCCGGCAGATGTCTCATACATAATTAATCCATACGATGAATTTGCCGTTGAAGAAGCTCTAAAAACAAAGGAAAAATTCGGAGGCGAAGTTGTAGCAATAAGCTTGGGCTCGGTTAATAGTAAAGGAACTATAAGAAAAGCACTTGCAATGGGAGTTGATAGCGGAGTTTTGTTACTGGATGATAATCCTAGAGATTCTTATGCTGTTGCAAAAGCTTTAGCTGAGGAAATTAAAATACTCAATTGCGATATAGTCTTTTGTGGTAAGCAATCGGTAGATTATGATAATTCTGTAGTTGGACAAATGATTGCTGAGTTGCTGGGTTTTAATTGTATTTCCGTTGTAGTCGATCTAAAAATAAATGGCAATAAAGTAATAGCGGAAACAGAAGTTGAAGGAGGTAAAGAAGTGGTAGAAACGGAATTACCGGTAATTATAACTGCGCAAAAAGGGTTGAATGAACCTAGGTATGCATCATTAAGAGGAATAATGACTGCTAAGAAGAAAATAATCGAAGAAAAATCGGCTGCACAAGCGGAAATTCTCACAGAAATAATCACCATGCAAAAGCCTATTACAAAACAACCGGGCAGAATTTTGGGTGATGATAGCAGTGCAGTGCCCGAATTAGTTAAACTTCTTCATGAAGAAGCAAAAGTAATTTAAAAAAGGATTTCTATTATGGGAACTAAAATTTTAGCTGTCTTAGAACAACGGGAAGGAAAATTAAAAAAATCTTCTTTCGAAGTAGTTGGCTTTGTTACCAAGCTCGCAAAAGAATTGAATATAGATACCGAGGCGGTTGTAGTAGGTAACAACGTAGATAATCTAAAGGATATTTCAAAATACGGAATAAAAAAGGTTGTTCATTTTAAAAATGAAAAATTAAAAAATTACTCTTCTAGTGCTTATTCTGAAATAGTGGCAAATTACGCACAAGAAATTGGAGCAAAATTTATTATATTATCAAATACAAGTTTGGGAAAAGATTTGGCTCCGAGAATTAGTGTTAAATATGATGCAGGTTGTATAATGGATTGTGTGAATTATTGGCTGGAAAATGATGATATAATAGCAACTAGACCTGTATATGCAGGAAAAGCCTTGGTAGATGTAAAATTTAAAACGGAAAAGAGAGTGTTAACAATAAGACCTAATGTTTTCAAGACACCTGTTTTAGAAGATAATTCCGAACCGGAGGTAGATACTAGAGAAGTTAATTCGCCAAATTTTAAAACTTATGTTGTTGAATTTAAAAAATCGGAAGGTAAATTGGACGTTGCCGAAGCCGATATAATTGTTTCGGGTGGAAGAGGAATGAAATCTGCTGAAAATTTTCATCTTATTGAAGAACTAGCGGATGCGTTGGGAGGAGCAGTCGGAGCTTCCAGAGCTGTGGTTGATGCCGGTTGGCGCCCGCACAGGGAACAAGTTGGACAAACAGGCAAAACCGTATCCCCTTCTTTATATATTGCTTGTGGAATCTCAGGCGCTATTCAACATATAGCAGGTATGTCTTCTTCCAAATATATTGTCGCTGTAAATAAAGATAAAGATGCACCAATTTTTTCCATTGTTGATTACGGAATAGCCGGTGATGTGTTTGAAGTATTACCGGCATTGATAGAAGAGGTTAGAAAAATAAAATCATAATGCTTGAGGAGTAATTTTTGCAAAAGGTTCAATGTGAAATATTAGGGCTTTCATCAAGCCCCTCAACCGGCGGCGCTTACGCTATATTATTAAAAGAAATGGATGGTCCAAGGAGACTGCCTATAATTATCGGCGCTTTTGAAGCGCAAGCTATTGCTTTAGAGATAGAAGGCATAAAACCTCCTAGACCTCTGACTCATGACTTATTGAAACAGATAATAGACAATTTAGGGGCAATAATTATGGAAGTAATAGTCGATGAGCTTAGGGAAAATACTTTTTATGCCAAAATAGTTCTCGAAGTATCGGCATTAACTAATGAAATTGACAGCCGGCCAAGCGATGCAATTGCTCTTGCAGTAAGAGCTAAAGCGCCTATTTACGTTGCTGAATCGGTTATGAAAACTGCTGCGTTTATTCCTTCGGAAGAGATGATGGACAAAGGAATATCCGACATTCAAGCGGAGGAAAAATTGCCAAAAACTAAAGAAGCAAAAATCGCAGCTCTACAGAATAAATTAAGAGAAGCTATTGAAACTGAAGAATATGAGAGGGCAGCAAAGATTCGTGATGATATTCAAAAATTAACTAGTAATAATTAAATCCGGTTAAAATTTATTAGATGAGTGAAAACACAAATTTTTTTTTACGTCTTTAACAAAAGACCGGTTTAGAAAATTACTTTTATTCAGGTCTTTTTAATATTATATCCGTTAATTATGAATAGAATATATAAAAGCTGCCATACTTATTGGACTTTTCGAATAATCAAATTAAAATTAATTAAAAACTTTTTTACCGATATTACATTCCAAACATTTTTCGTGAGTGCAGTATGACCTAAATAGTTCAATCATACCTTGATAAATAACACTTCGCTTCCAAGCATCACTTAAGTGTAATGCTAAAGATACATTTTTAACCAAATTATTTTCACTTTTTTGATAATAATTCACAAATAGCTTTATCACTTTTTCGCTTAATTCTCTTTTGCTAAATACTTCAAAGTAAATAAAAAATATCGGGAACATAATGTTAATTAATATTTCATCCGCCCTTGAAGAACCTACAAAATAATTTATCGGATTTTTAGCAGGTTGATCAAATACAAAATGGTCATGCCAGAATCCTTCTCCTTTAACGATCAGAAGTGTTTTTAATTCTCTTGTAAGTTGATTTAAATCTTTTATTCTTTCTATCTTACTTATAAAATCTGTAATTAAATTTTCTTTAATTATCCGCTTCAATATTCTAGCTCCACCGGCTATTCTAATCGTGGGAAAATTTTGTGGTCTTAATCTAAAAAAATGCCATTGAGCGGCGTGAAATATCTTCCCATCATACGATGATGTTATATTACTCCAGTATTCAACTAATTTTTTTGTATAACCGGAAGTTTCCTCATCAGGAAGTTTTTCCACATCCGGAATTATCCCGCTAACATTAAATAAAATTGATTCGACTATCAATACAAAATGTTCCGCACCAGAAAAATTTGATATTAAATCAATATCAACCGCTTTTGCAAGATTCTGCATTATCACTTTGTTTTTTGAGTACCCTAAAGATTCAAAAACCGATTCATAGATTAATTGCATCCATATTTCCTTTTTATTGAAGTCTTCCTGCGTAAAATTCTGATTATAAAATTTTTCATCAAGATCATATTGAATAACCGGTTCTTTTAAATTCATTTCTCTCAAATATGTAATTTCTTTTAATCTATGCATCATCTTATCACATTTATCTTTAAACCTAACGATACCTAAACTATATAAAAAATCCAACTTCTCTTGATCCGTTATTATATCGTTAAGGTCAAAACACGGCATTTTATTTAACCTATTTTTTCTTTCGGACAATATAGCTTTCTGAATATTTTCCTTTAGATTATCTTTTATAAAAGCATGAATGGAAATCGATTGAACCTTTCTACCATTTTGAGTGTAAACATAATTATGGTTTAAATCATCATTCAGAACTGCGTGTAAAATTACTTTATTATATTTTTTATTAAGATGATGACCATGTGCTTTCCAGTCTGTATAATAACTATCAATTTCAACATCACCGAGATAAGTTATATTACCGATTTTAATTCTGGCATTTTTGAAATCCGGACCACCTAATTCTTTATTTTCAACTCCTACACCAATTATTGCGATTTGCTCGCCATTTTTACTAGTCAGTCCCTTTTTAAAATTTTGTTCTTTCCAAATTTCATAGAGAAACTTTTCATGCACTTTAAGGGCCTTAATCATAATTTAATCCTCATTTTCTGATTATGATTCTTTGAACAGGTCTTGACTTTTTATTTTTTCGCTTGTAAAATATTTGTATAATATTTTCACCCTTTGAAAGATATATTCCATTAAAATGAAATAATCCAGCGCTAACAAGATGAAACATATCTCTTTTTTCATTATTGATAAACAGATAAAGATCGATATTCTGAATTTTGGAAGGAATCTCTACAGAAATAGTTATATATGAGATAGATGTATTTAATAAATTTTTTAGATTGATTAAACCCGGTAGAGGAAGATTTTTATCTTCCGGTAATAGATCCGGATTATAGATTTCAGGAAATAATGCTTGCGGTATTGCTTCTTCATTTGAAATTTTATTTATTTGCAATTTTGGCTCTTTGGCTTTCGACACTTTAGTTACCTTATTACTAAAGGATATTTTTACTTAAAAAAGTTACTAATAAAAGGTGTAATTGTAAAATAAATATTAACGTTTTATTACACATTCAGAAAGAGATTTAATAAAGAGATTTAATTAGGTTATTCATTCGCACTAATTCGCTGTTTGCCTTTTCTGCAAAATCTTTCTCATTTGATTTATAAATAATTGCACGGCTAACATTAACTAATAAATTTAACCTGTTATTATTTTTAAATACTCCAAATACTTCACTGAGATTCCCGCCTTGGGCGCCTACTCCCGGAAGCAAAACAGGAAGCTCACCAAATAAACCGATGCTCTTTTCCAATTCTTCCGTGTTTGTAGCCCCGAAAACAATTGCGCAATTTTTGTTCTTATTCCATTGAATAATTTTCTTAATTACTTTTTGATATAGTAATGAACCATCGGCTAATTTCGTTTTTTCGAAATCCGAGGAACCTGGATTGGATGTTAATGTTAATATAAAATTCAATTTCTGTGTATACTCAAGGAAAGGAAGTACAGAATCTTCCCCCATATAAGGATTAATCGTGATTGCATCACAATTATAAAATTCATAAACCGATTTAGCATACATTCTGGAAGTATTACCGATATCACCTCGTTTAGCATCTGCGATGATTAAAATATCTTTCGGAATACATTCGATCGTTTTTTGTAATATTTCCATCCCCCTATAACCTTCACTCTCGTAGAAAGCAAAATTCAACTTAAATGCAGCAGCATTCTCATAAGTTTCATTGATTATCCGTTTATTAAACTCAAACACGGGGTCTTGAACTTTTTTTAAATGCACCGGAATTTTCTTAATATCCGGGTCTAAGCCAACGCATATAAATTTACCGGCATTGTTTTTTTTCTTTAATTTATCGGAAGCAGTCATTATTCGAATTAAAATTTTTAAACATCATTGATTTGACAGGATATTTTGTTCGTTTATTATATTTGACATTATTTTTCAAATTGTACGGAATATTGATTTTGCCGTTTATTTCAAAATAAATTATCTGACCTATCGGCATTCCGGCATAAATCCTTACATGTTGTTTAACGGAAAATTCCAAAGTCCAAGTATTACAAAAGTCTGCATTTCCTTTACCGGCCGTAGAATGAATATTGATTCCTAATCTGCCACTGCTGGATTTCCCTTCATGAACTAGAATTAAATATAATCTTTTCTAGTACGATAAATATTTGCGGCAACACCAAGCATAAAAACATCTACAACTAGTGAGCTGCCTCCGTAACTTACAAATGGAAGCGGTATTCCAATGATAGGCATTATACCTACCACCATTCCTATATTAATAAAAAGATGAATAAAATAAACAGCCAAAATACCGATTAACGTTAAACTTAAAAATTCATCTTTTGCATTTGCTGCAAGTTTCAAAATTCTAAGAAAAAGATAAAGGAATATTGATAGGACAAGAATAGTCCCAATAAAACCAAATTCTTCACCGATAACGGAATAAATAAAATCTGTCCATTGTTCGGGTATAAATTGAAGCTGCGTTTGATGCCCGGCTAAAAAACCTTTTCCTAAAAGTCCCCCTGAACCTATTGCAACTCGCACTTGCAGTGCATTATAGCCAGCGCCCAACGGATCGAAAGATGGATTAATAAAAGATTTTATTCTTATCTGTTGATGCGGGCTTAAGGCTCCATAAACATAATTTACGAAAAATCCTGATGCCAGGTTCAAAGCAAAAATTGAACCACTGAAAAATATATCTTTCTTAAAAAATATTAGGCAGATCACCACCAAAATCAGCGCGCTCCATAAATATACAGCTCCGAATAAAGAAGACAAGGCAACAATTGCCGGCGAGAGAACTACAAACAAACCGAATAAGCTAATCCCTTTCCAAAAAATCATCATTAGAATTATTCCAAAATATACTAAGGAAGTACCCATATCAGGTTCAAGTAATATTAATCCAACAGGTAATAGCCCTATAGCTAGAGTTATTATTATATCTTTAAACGATTCAATATTTGTATTGCTCCTGCTCAGGAAGGCAGCCAAAGCGAAAATAATTCCGACTTTTGCTAATTCGGAAGGTTGAAAACCAAAAGGGCCAAATTCAAACCAGCTTCGAGCACCGTAAATTCTACGACCGGCAACTATAACCAATATTAAAAGCAAAATAGTAAATAAATAAGTAGGAATAGCTATGGCTTTGAATGTATTTGTGGGTAAAGAATAGGTAATAAAAAATATCGAGAAAGCAATTATTCCCCAGATTAATTGTTTTTCGAAATTATCGTTAGCATTTGGATTATTCAAAGTGGAGCTGTATATAGCCAATAGCCCCACAAAAAAAAGAATAATCACAGGCAGAAATA
>CBFDUR010000066.1:0-7757 GCA_965613005.1 uncultured Ignavibacteriales bacterium | reverse complement strand
GCTAAATGCCGGAATAGCACAAAGGGCAATTGATGCGGGAGCAAAGTATGTGGTTAGCCCGATATTCAAAAAAGAAATAATAGATATTGCTCATAAAAATGATATTCCTGCAATGCCAGGCACTTTTACACCGACTGAAGTTCAGTTAGCTTATGAAGCTGGAGCTGATATTGTTAAAGTATTTCCGGCTGATGTAGTTGGAATGGCATTTTTTAAAGATGTCCTTGCCCCGATGCCCCACTTAAAATTAATGCCTACCGGGGGAGTTAGTTTAACGAATGCCGGTGATTGGATAAAAGCGGGCGCAGTTGCAGTTGGAGTCGGTAGTGCACTTCTTGATAGGAAAGCAATAGCCGAGGGAAATTATGATAAACTTACTGAGAATGCAAAAATATTGATTAACAGCATTAAATCAGCTAAATAAGAATTAAAGTCAAATAAGAAAGGAAGTTCAATAATAAGAAAATTATTGGAAGGGTAATAAGCAAATGTCAGAAAAAGTAGTAACAATGGGAGAAATAATGCTTCGACTTTCCACTCCCGGGTACAGTAGATTTGTTCAAGCACAGCGGTTTGATGTAAACTACGGCGGCGGAGAAGCAAACGTTGCAGTTGCATTATCTAATTATGGATTAAATAGTTATTTTATATCGAAATTACCAAAACATGAAATCGGTCAAGCAGCGGTAAATAGCCTTAGAAAATTTGGGGTAAAAGAAGATTATATTGTTAGAGGTGGAGACAGAGTTGGTATTTACTTTTTGGAAACCGGAGCGAGTCAAAGAGCATCGAAAGTAATTTATGATAGAGCTAACTCAGCTATAACTACATTGGGTAAAGATGAATTAAATTGGGAAGAAGTTTTCAAAGACGTTAAATGGTTTCATTGGACGGGTATAACTCCCGCGTTGGGAAAAACGGCACAAGATTCCTTAAGAACTGCATGTGAAGCAGCAAAGAAAAGTGGAGCAATAATTAGCGTCGACATAAATTATCGCTCAAAATTATGGAGTATGGAAGAAGCACAAGCTGTAATGAATCCTTTGATGGAGTATGTTGATGTGTGCATAGGCAATGAAGAAGACGCTGAAAAAAGCTTGGGCCTCAAAGCTGGAAGTTCAAATGTTGAAAGTGCGGAGATTTATCAAAAAGGATATTTTGAACTGACTAGAAAATTAAAAGAAAAATATAACTTCAAGGTGGTTGCAATAACCTTGAGAGAAAGTTATTCAGCTTCCCGTAACGGATGGAGTGGTATCTTGCTTGATGATATAGACTGCACGGAACCATATCGCTCAAAAAGATATGATATCCAAATTATCGATAGAGTAGGCGGGGGAGATTCATTTGCAAGCGGATTAATATACGCTTTACTAACTAAGACTAATACAAAGGAAGCACTTGAATTTGCTGTAGCAGCATCATGCCTAAAACAAACTATTCCCGGGGACTTTAATTTGGTTTCTGTCGATGAAGTTGAAAAACTCTCAAAAGGAAGCGGCTCCGGTAGAGTTGAAAGATAAAACATGTTGAATTGTAATATTTCTTATTCAAACAATAATTAAAAGAGAGAATGATTTTAGATAAATTTAAATTAGACAGGAAAATAGCTTTAGTTACCGGCTGCAAAAGAGGGATAGGCAAAGCGATGGCTACCGGTTTAGCAGAAGCCGGAGCAGATATCATTTGTGTGAGTGCTTCTTTGGAACTGGAAGGTAGCGAAGTTGAAAAAGAAATTCTGAATCTTGGAAGAAAATTTAAAGCTTATCAATGTGATTTTTCTGAGCGAAGAAAGTTGCATGAGTTTATTAAAATAGTAAAATCCGAAAATGAAAATATTGATTTACTTATTAATAATGCCGGAACTATTTTACGCAAACCTGTGAGAGAACACCCTGATGAATATTGGGATAAAGTAATTGAAGTAAGCTTAAGTTCACAATTTATTCTAGTTAGTATAATGTTCCATATATATTTATGCAATATAATGTTATACAATTATTTCGTCCAATTTATATTTTCATCTGAATACTACCGGGTCGGTATTAACTTCGTCTAAGTATTTCAAAATTCTACCTTGCAATTCTTCTTTTGATTTAACTCTGATGCATAACCATGATCTTTTGGCTTTGTACAAGCAAGATTAATAACCCATATTTTTGAATCGGCTGTGATTGATGACTGACCTCCTTTCCTTTTTAAATCAGTCAAAACCATTTCTATACCTCCGATTAAGGCTTTATCAACACACTTTTCTACAGTTGGGCGACAAACTCCAACTGTTTTCGATATAGAGTTTATTGATTTGTTTTTTGAATATGAAAGCAATATTTTAGCTCGTCTAACCCTTTCAAATGGCTCTTTCCCTGATTTTGATATAGCTTGTAGTTTGGTACTATCTTCCGTAGATAATATTAAATCTCCTCTTTTTCTCACGAATGGCATGATCAATCCTCCTTATAAATAATTGATTAAGATATAAATATTATTAATTACTATTGCGAAATTATCCTCGGAACGCTGTAATAGTTTAAAATTTGTTTCTTTCATTTTCAATTAGTATTAAAATAAGAAAATCGCTTTGATTTAGTTTTAAAAATACGAATGGATATTTACTTGTTCTTTTTCAATATAAAAATGAAGTTGAGCCGACATATTAAATTTTCTATTTTAAACAGGAAATAACCGGAAATTACCGAACCGTTTATTTCCTGAGGTAAATTGTATAAATCTTTATTGGGAAAATTAAAGTTATATGATAGAACCTTAAATTGCCTTTCAATAATAGTTCGAGTATTTTTAAATAATGGAAGATTAAATACTCGGCATATTTTCTTTTACCCCATGCATATTAAATTTTGAAAATCATATTGAGGGAAAAATGAAACGTCTGTTGGCAATTCTGATTTTCTTACCTTTAATGGTAAATGCTCAAATTAAAAAACCTTTAACTGTTGATTACCTTTGGGCGATGAAACGGATAGGAAGTTCTGAAATTTCACCGAACGGAAAAACTATAATTTTTGATGTAACCACATATAATATGACCGCGAATAAAGAGAATACAGATATTTATTTAATCAATTCAGACGGAACCGGACTGCATCCGGTGAAGAATTCCGATAAGAACGAGTCGGATCCCAAATTTACACCGAACGGTAAAAAAATAACTTATCTTATTGATAATCAAATTCATACCGGTAATTTAAATTGGTTTAATAAGTATAAAAAATAGCGAGGTAATTATGGAAGAGAAAAATTATGAGCGACAAGATCTTGGAGGAATTGATGAGCTCAACTTTGGCGGTGAAACCAAAGATGAAGTTAATGAAAAAATGAAATTTATTGAGGAGAATCTGTGGCGAAAGTTGGAAAGAGTGGGTAAAAAAATTTCTTTCGCAAAAGATATTCTTGCTTTGGTCAATTATATGAGAGACTCTGCAGTATCCTGGCATCGTAAAGCAATTGTTGTTGCCGCTTTAATTTATTTTATCTCTCCCATCGATGCTATCCCGGATATTGCTCCACTATTTGGGTATCTTGATGACTTGGGAGTTATAACCGCATTGTTAAAGTATCTGGGGCATGAGTTGATCCCGTATTACGATCCGAATTATAGAAGCTGATTTTTATTTGATCGATAAATATAATTTAATTTTAAACGGGTTATATTTCTCTATTGTATTGTCAGTTAAATCTCCGTTTTGTATCTAAATGAGGACAGCTTATACCGGCAAGATTTTTTTAAGTCCGGAGTCAATGATGTATGTGAAACTAATATTTTTTTAACTAACTATTTTAAAAAGCAGATGCTTAAAATCTATAAAAAATCGAATATTCAGCAGAGAGAATATGAACGATAAAATCTCTATCTTTTTGATAACATACAGCTCTGTTTTTAACAACTCATTCCGGGAAACAAATGAATTTTAAAGTAATTAAAAGTGATATTTTGTTCAGGGGTAAAGTATTCGATCTTCAAGTTGATAAAATCAAATACAACAGCGAAAACGATAGCGTCAGAGAAGTGGCAATCCATCCGGGCGGTTCGGTGGTTGTTGCATTGAAAGATGACGGTAAAATAATTATGGTTGAACAATACCGTTATCCTTTGCAAAAAGTTTTACTTGAACTTCCGGCAGGTAAACTTGAAAAAAATGAGGATCCTAAAATTTGTGCAATTCGTGAATTGGAAGAAGAAACAGGATATAAGGCTGCGGAAATATTTAAACTTGGAACCATAGCTACAACACCTGGCTTTTGCACGGAAATGTTGCATATTTATCTAACAAAGAATTTGTCGGAGGGAAAACCTAATCGTGAAGAAGGTGAGTATGGTATGAACATTTTTGAATATCGATTAGAAGAAATTGAAAATAAGATCAGCAACGGTGAGATATTTGATGCTAAAACAATTTGTGGTATTTATATGGCAAAAACGTTTATAGACTAGTATGACGTTTCCTATTATACTGAATAATAATGGATGATGGAGTTTACTTTATAAATTACAATGAAAACCTTGTCATTCCACAAAAGCGAAAATTTATTACATATTTGATTTTTTTAGATTTCCGTTTCTCCTTTACATAAGGACGGATTTCATAGGAATGATTTTTTGTCGGCTCGAACTAATAGCCGTAATGATCGCTTTCTAATTTTGAAATTAGAATTAAAATAAACTAAATTATTCTTAACAAAATTCATTTAATTAATGTTAAAATCACTTTTAATTAAAGATTACGCCCTAATCGAACAAGTAAATGTTGAATTTGGGAAAGGGCTGAATATTATCACAGGCGAGACCGGGGCAGGGAAGTCCATTCTAATTGATGCAATGGGATTGCTGCTTGGTGAGCGTGCTTCTAACGAAGTTATTCGTAAAGGTGCCTTTAAAACGGTGGTCGAAGGGATTTTTGATGTTGAAAATAATTTTAAGATTAAAAATATCCTTAAGGAAAATGATCTTGAATTTTTCCCCGAACTAATTATCAGGAGAGAAATTTCGCTAAAAGGAGCCAATCGCTGTTTTATTAATGATACTCCCGCAACTTTGTCACTTACCAAAGATATCGGCAATCTATTGGTGGACATGCACGGTCAGCATGAGCATCAATCACTTCTGAGAGTTGAAACACATATCAACTTTTTGGATGAATTTGGTAAAATCGGATCACTCTTGGAAGATTATCGGGAACAATATAATAGGCTTTCCGGGTTATCTTACGAACTAAAATCTTTCCAAGATAAAGAATCCGGATTAAAAGAGAAAAAAGATATTAATTCATATCAAATTAAAGAAATCGATTCTGTATTACCTCAAGAAGGAGAGGATGAACGGCTTACGAATGAACTTAACTTATTGGAAAATTCTGAGAAATTACTGGAGCTGACAACTAATATTTATCAAAATCTTTACGATTCAAAAAATTCTGTTTATGACTTATTAAGCAAAATTAAAAATGATCTTGAAGAGGTTAAAAATATTGATAAATCTTTTGGCGATGCATTAAATGAATTTGAATCGGCTACAACCTTCATAAACGATGTCTCGGATTTCGTACGTAGTTATAATTCTAAAATTGAGCTGGAATCTGAACACCTTGAGAAAATAAGGGAAAGACTGAGCGAATTAAATCTCATTAAAAAAAAATATGGAGGATCTATAAAATCAATTTTAGAATATCGTAAAAAAATCGGTGAAGAATTTGATATCGCTGAGAATTATACCGCAAAGATAGAAACTATTGAAGAGGAAATTAAAAAGGTTCGTGAATATTGTGGAATAGCGGCGGAAAAGCTTTCAAATAAGAGAAGGGAAATTGCCGATAATTTAGAAAAAGAAGTTCAACAGGAATTAAATTTTTTGGGTATCCCGAATGCATTTTTCCGCGTCGACATCGAACATGAACAAATTGATAATAATTTAAATAACTATATTGTAATCAATGATCAAAAATTTAAATATTATGTTAACGGCTATGACCGTATTGAATTTTTTATATCGACAAATTTAGGGGAAGATTTAAAGCCGCTTGTTAAAGTAGCCTCGGGTGGGGAAATATCTAGAATAATGCTTGCGTTAAAGACAATACTTGCAAAAAATGATAAGCTGCCGTTATTAATATTTGATGAAATTGATACCGGCGTAAGTGGACGAATTGCACAGAGAGTAGGACATGCATTAAAATCACTTTCTGAATATCATCAAATTATTTCAATTACACATCTTCCTCAGATAGCCGGATTGGCGGATTATCATTTAGCGGTAGAAAAAAAGATAACCGGCGATAGAGTTATCAGCTCAATTCATAAATTAAATGCCGGTGAAAGGGTAAAAGAAGTTGCCAAATTGTTAAGCGGGGAAAACTTGACGGAAGCTAGTTTGAAAAGCGCTTCGGAATTGATGAATCAAATAAAATAATTTTTATTGAAGTTAAATAAAATTATTGTTGCTTTAATTGTATTTATTTAGAATATTGCATTACATGTAAAATAGTTCTATAATTATTTTTATAAAGGAGGAGCATGAAAAAATTAATACTACTATTTGCCCTACTGTTATTTATATCCCAGTCGATTTATTCACAGATTGATGATAGAATAAACCAATTCGGTCAAAAGAACATTGAGAGCTTTGTAAAACCTCTTGGTACTACTTTAGGGACGGCCTTGAATACCGGTACATATTATACTGCTGATTATCCTACCTTGTTTGGTTTTTCCATAGGTTTCAGAGGAATGCTCGTTCTTATACCCAGTTCGGAAAAAACCTTTATACCTGTCTTGCCTCGAGGGTACACGGCTAGTTCACCGTCGGCAACTATTTACGGAGCTAAAGATGGAGGCGCTGCATACGGGGGTGCAAACGGGTACGTAACTTATCCCGGAGGATTAGGTGTTTCAAATATACCGGTTATTTTTCCTCAAATCACCGGCAGCTTGCTTGGAACGGAAGTTTTGATACGATTTGTTCCCGATATCAAAATCAAAAATCAGACATTAAGTTTTTTTGGTATAGGATTAAGCCATAGTATAAGCAGATATATTCCGTTACTTCCAATCGATATTGCCGTGCAGATACTATATTCTAAAATTTCTCTTTCCGGTTTATTTGATGTGAAGGATTATGCTGTTAACGCACATGTCAGTAAAACCCTAGGAATATTCACCGCTTATGGCGGTGTGCAGTATGAAAATACAAATGTAAATATTAGTTATACATTAAAAGGAGATCCAAACAGTGGTGATCCTGCATTGAGACAGGATAGAACTATTAGTGCAAGTTTTACCGGAGATAATCATGTTAGGTTGACTTTAGGCGGAGCTCTTAAATTGGGGTTCTTTCTAATCAATGCTGATTACAGTTTAATTACTCAGCCTGTAATTTCCGGCGGTTTTTCATTCGTATTTTAGGAGGTGTTTTATTATGAAAAATTATTTAAAATTAATTATTATAACTTTTATAATCCCGATTTTTATTTCTTTTAACGGTTGCATCCTGGATGCTTTGAATGATATAACCGTAAATATGCCCTTTGCAACTGATACGTTAACTATATCAGGCAGTCAATCGTCGATCTCTCAAAGCGAAACTTTTGATATTGCAAAGTCTGAAATTTATCAACAATATAAAGATAAACTTAACAGTATAACTTTTGTAAAAGCGCAATTCCGCACAATGTATGTTTCCAATCCTAATATTGCGGGTAATATTACTGTTAATCTTACCGGTAAAAACGATATCCCGATATTCT
>CBFDUR010000065.1:0-7883 GCA_965613005.1 uncultured Ignavibacteriales bacterium | reverse complement strand
TTTAATGATTACCAGATCGAGCCCTGTTAATAGTGCACTTTATCTGATTTTAACCATGGCTAGCCTTGCCGGTTTATATCTTTTGCTTAATGCTCAATTTATAGCTGTTGCACAAGTGATTGTTTATGGGGGTGCAATTATGGTGCTTTTCTTATTTGTAATTATGTTATTAAAACCGGAAAATGAAAAACTCTTTGAAATGAATCCAAAGGTGAAGTTATTTGCCGTTATAATTACCACACTGATTTTTCTTCAATTTGCATTCATAATTCTCTTTACCAAAGGAACACCTGCCAATGCTAATGTTGCTGCCAGTATTAAAGCCGGAACCGTAGAACAGATTGGTAGGGAATTATATTCAAATTATATCTTACCTTTTGAAGCCGCTGCTTATTTGTTACTTGCCGCTACAATCGGTGCATTAGTAATAGCTAAAAAGAAATTCGAATAAAGTTATGATTATACCAATTGATTATTATCTGGTTTTAAGCGCTTTTATGTTTATGGTGGGAGTAACGGGAGTATTGATTAGACGAAATGCAATTATTGTGTTCATGTCAATAGAGCTTATGTTGAATTCCGCTAACCTTACACTGGTAACTTTCTCTTCTTATATGGGAAATTCGGTAGGGCAGCTTTTCGTGTTTTTTGTTATGACGGTAGCCGCCGCCGAAGCTGCGGTTGGTTTAGCAATTATAATTGCTTTATTCAGGAATAAACTGACTTTGAATATTGACGAAATAAATATTTTGAAGTGGTGATTTTCCTTTTTTTCTAGATAAAGATATTAGAACTATATGACAAATTTAATATACCTGACGGTTTTGCTTCCGTTGATCGGTTTCTTATTCAACGGTTTTTTTGGAAGTAAAATTAAAAATGAAAAAATTATCGGGATAATCGGCAGCGGTACAATCGGATTGTCATTTTTAATTGTGGCTATTTCATTTTTCCAGAATTTAGCCTTGCCTGTTGATCAAAGACAAACAATAGTAAATCTTTTTACTTGGCTTCATGCCGGCGGTTTGAATATACAAGTCGGCTATCAGGTCGACCAACTCTCTTTAGTTATGGGGCTGATAGTTACAGGAGTCGGATTTATTATTCATGTTTATTCAATAGGTTATATGCATGGCGATAAAAGTTTCTGGCGATTCTTTTCCTATATGAATTTATTCATTTTTATGATGATGAATTTAATTCTTGCAGATAATTTTGTATTGCTCTTCTTAGGTTGGGAAGGTGTAGGGCTTAGTTCGTATCTTCTTATAGGTTTTTGGTACGACAGAAAATTTGAGAAGAGCACAACTAGCGATGCAGCTAAAAAAGCATTTATTGTTAATAGAATAGGCGATTTTGGTTTTCTATTGGGAATGTTTTTAATCTATTTGACTTTTGGAAGTTTGAATTTCAATGAAGTTTTTTCAAGGGTTGCCGCTTATAATGTTCCTACGCATACGTTTGATTTAATCGCATTATTTTTATTTATTGGAGCAATCGGAAAATCTGCACAAATTCCATTATATATTTGGTTACCCGATGCGATGGCGGGTCCCACTCCGGTTTCTGCGCTTATCCATGCAGCTACAATGGTTACGGCAGGCGTTTATATGATTGCCCGTTGTTCAATTATATATGCTTATGCGCCTGCAATAATGACGGTCGTTGCTGTAGTTGGAGTTTTAACGGCATTTTTTGCTGCGACAATCGGAATGGTTCAAAATGATATTAAAAAAGTTCTTGCTTATTCTACTATCAGTCAGCTTGGATATATGTTCTTGGCTCTAGGGGTCGGCGCCTTTTCTGCCGGTGTTTTCCATGTAATGACACATGCATTTTTTAAAGCCCTTTTATTTTTAGGAGCCGGCGCTATTATTCATGTTATGCATGATGATCAGGATATGCGAAATTATGGCGGTTTGAAAAAATATATGCCGGTAACTTACTTTACATTTCTTATCGCTTCATTGGCTATTTCCGGTATACCTCCTTTTTCAGGATTCTTTAGTAAAGATGCAATACTTTGGGATTCTTTTACAAATGGGAATTTTACATACTGGTTTATCGGAGCTTTTACAGCGGTGCTGACTGCATTTTACATATTCCGTATCGTCTATCTTACATTTGAGGGGAAAGAGAGATTTAAACAGGATAAACATCCCCATGAAGTACCTAAAGTGATGACTATTCCTCTTATAGCGTTGGGAATTTTATCTGCAATCGGAGGTTTTATTGGTATCCCTGAATTATTTTCAGGAAAAGGAGGCAATGCCTTTAGCAATTGGTTAGCGCCGGTATTTAAAAACGCTCATGAAAGATTAGCTCTTTATAGTGGAGGTCATTCGCATTTTGAAGAAATTCTGTTTATGTCTATTACAGTAATAGGTGCTATTGCTGCGATATGGTATGTGAGCCACATTTATCTGAAAAACCCTGAAATTGCGAATGCATATAGTAAGAAATTTAAGAGAACATATCGATTATTATTAAATAAATATTTTGTGGATGAAATTTACGATGCAGCTATTGTTAAACCTTTAATACGTGGTTCCGAATTGATTTTATGGAAAATTACCGACATCAAGATTATTGATGGACTTGTAAATTTCACGGCAAAATTAGTAGGGACTATTTCAAGTAAAATTAGAAAAATACAAACCGGAGTTGCTCAAGTTTATGCACTTGTGATGATGCTGGGGGTTGTATTAGCTTTATTCTGGATTATTTTAAGTTTATAATTTATGGAAAACAGTTATTTAATTACCTATCTATTGATTGTTCCTTTTATTGGAGGAATTAGTCTTCTATTTTTCAAAAAAAATAAAGAAAATTTAATTAGATATTACGGGCTTTTTATATCGATACTTACTTTTATTATTTCGTTGTTGCTCTATTTTAACTTCGATCTTAACAAGGCTGGTTTTCAATTTCAATATCATCTTCCATGGATTGAAACATCAAGCGTACATATCGGTTATCATGTCGGTATTGATGGTATTTCACTTTTATTAATTTTGTTAACTACTTTTTTAACTCCTTTAACTCTTTTATCAAGCTGGTCCAGCATAAAGAATAAAGTAAAAGGGTTTACCTTTTTTATGATAATGCTTGAGCTGGGAATGTTGGGAGTATTTGTTTCTCTAGATTTGTTTTTATTTTACATTTTTTGGGAAGCAATGCTTATACCTATGTATTTCATTATAGGTATATGGGGCGGACCGAGAAGAATTTATGCATCGGTTAAGTTTTTTCTTTATACAATGTTTGGAAGTTTGTTAATGCTTGTTGCAATTATATGGCTGGCTGTTTATGCTTCGTCTCAGTTGGGCTATATTTCAACAGACTTAGTAAAACTTTATAAAATTGGACCTACAATTCCAACTAATATACAATATTGGATGTTTCTGGCATTTACTTTAAGTTTTGCAATAAAAATACCGTTGTTTCCTTTGCACACTTGGTTGCCGGATGCACATGTAGAAGCTCCCGCCGCCGGAAGTGTAATTTTAGCCGGTGTACTCCTAAAAATGGGTACATATGGTTTATTAAGATTCTCTTTACCTTTGTTCCCTCAATCAGCCGTGTATTTTGCCCCTTACATTTCTGTTCTAGCGGTAATTGGAATTATATATGGAGCTTTGGTGGCAATGGTGCAAAAAGATATAAAAAAGCTTGTAGCTTATTCATCCGTTGCTCATTTGGGCTTTGTTGTACTTGGAATTTTTGCATTAACTCAGGAAGCAATGCAAGGGGCTGTTATTCAAATGGTAAATCATGGTTTATCTACCGGCGCTCTATTCCTTTTAGTCGGTTTTATCTATGAAAGAACACATACCAGAGAAATTTCTGAATATGGCGGTATTGCCAAAATAGTTCCAATTTATGTCGTCTTCTTGATGATTGCGTCTTTATCATCAATAGGTTTACCTGGTCTAAACGGTTTCGTAGGAGAATTTTTAATATTGATAGGTTCATTTAAATCAACTGTTCTTGGAAGCTGGTGGTATACCATATTTGCCGCTTCAGGCGTAATTCTGGCCGCTGTTTATTTGTTAAGGATGTATCAAGGAGTTGTTTTTGGTAAAGTTACGAATCCTAAGATGAATAAATTGACGGATTTGAATAAAAGGGAAATCCTTGTTCTTGTCCCTATATTCATTTTTATAGTTTGGATTGGAATTTATCCAAGCACTTTTTTGAAGGTATCGGCAAAATCAGCACATGCAGTTATTGAACAAGTTATACCTTCACAAAATGTAAGTCTGAAATAGGAACGATACAATGTTGAAGAAATTAAAAATTTTTATTCCTATAATTGTTGTTGTATCCTTGTTCTTTGTAAGTACTGTATCAATAGGCGCTCCGTTAACCAACAAAATTGCGGTAGATACCGTAACTGCTCAAGCAAATAACGTAACAATTGAAAGCCAGGTTCTACCGCCTATATACATGGTTATTCCTTTTATGCTTTTGTTATTAATGATTGCGACAGGACCCTTATTCTATAAACATATTTGGGAAAGGCACTATCCGAAAATATCAATTTTATTGGGAGTAATAGTTGCTGTTTATTATCTAGTATACTTAAAGGACTACCATAGCCTGATGCACACGTTAGCCGAGTATATTTCATTTATAGCATTGCTTGCTTCTTTGTTCGTTGCTTCCGGAGGGATACATATAAAGGTTGACCGGAAATCGACACCGTTTGCAAATGTGATCTTTTTATTATTCGGGGCTATAATTTCAAACATAATCGGAACAACCGGTGCATCTATGCTGTTGATTAGACCTTTTATAAGAATGAATAAAAATAGGATTAAGCCCTATCATATAATATTCTTTATTTTTATTGTAAGCAATGTTGGCGGTGCGTTAACTCCGATTGGTGATCCCCCGTTGTTTTTGGGATATATAAGCGGTGTCCCATTCTTTTGGGTAATTGACAATGTTTGGTATATCTGGCTTCCGGCTCTGTTCATGATTCTTCTGGCTTTTTATATATTCGATAAAATGAATAAGGACGGGAAAGATGATAATTCGGAGTACTCCGGTAGAATAGAATTTAAAGGTATAAGAAATCTTATTTTTTTGGTAGTTATTATTTTAGCGGTTTTCGTTGACCCAATGGTCTTTCCTTGGGTACCAAGTTTAGGACCATTACCGTTCGGGATAAGAGAGATTATAATGTTCGCGGTTGTATATCTATCGTATCGTTATGCTGATCCGGTTGCATTAAAAGATAATGAATTTGACTTTGAACCTATTAAAGAAGTCGCTTATTTATTTATTGGAATTTTTATAACAATGGTACCCGCGTTGGAATTAATAGCTCACGAAGCAAAAGCGCTGGGTAATGAATTAACAGCAGGAGTATTTTATTGGGCTACAGGGTCGCTTTCATCGGTGTTGGATAATACTCCTACGTATATAAATTTTCTCAGTGCGGCAATGGGCAAATATGGTTTAGATGTTGCCGTTAATGAACAAGTACGACATTTTGTGTCTGTAGACATAATCTATTTAAGAGCCATATCTGTTTCTGCAGTTTTCTTTGGTGCCATCACTTATATTGGTAATGGCCCCAATTTTATGGTTAAATCAATCAGTGAAAGAGCCGGTATCGAAATGCCTAGTTTTTTTACATATATGATCAAGTACTCCTTAATTATTTTGATTCCTATTTATACTGTAATTTGGTTACTATTTTTCTTTGGAAAGAGTTGATTCATGGCAACAATAAAAGAAACTTTATTAAACGGCTTGCAAGGTTTGTATTATGGGAATAGGGTTTTGCTCCCTTTTCGAGCCGATATTCTCAAGATAATTATAAATGATGATATCCTGATGGATTTTTCCCCTTTTTCCAAACATATTTATTTGAATGAAACAGAGAAATTTACAGAAATTTATTTTCATGATTTTAAGCGTTTAAATGAAGTTGTTACAAAATTCGAAACAATTAAACTTGTAGCAGTCGATAAAGAAGATGATCTGTTCAATACAGACAATCATTATAAATTGGCACTTCATCTTGAAGAAAAACATAAACTAACAATTGAAAAAACAGACGAAGATATTTTATTTATAGAATAATTATGCTGAACAATATTCAAGAATTTTACAATATATTACCGCTGGTCATTTTAGGAGCCGGGATATTAATTTCACTCCTTTTCGAAATATTTTCTAAAAATAGTAAAGTAATACTCCCTTGGCTATCTATAATTATTTTTCTCAGCGCAGGTTTTTTTGCTTTACTTACGGTCAACAGTGTTTCTATAACATTCCATAATATGCTTTCTACGGGTGGTATTACAAACATTTTTTATTTTATATTCACATTCGGGGCTGCGCTTGTTTCATTGTTGTCTATTGATTACTTAATAAAGTACGGAGCTAACTACGGTGAATTTTATATTTTGCTTCAAATTTCCGTACTTGGTATGATGCTGATGGCCGGCGCAGAAGATTTGTTTGTTATCTTCCTCGGTCTCGAAGTTATGTCGGTAAGTTTTTATTCTCTTGCCGGTTTGAATAGAAATAGTTTAAAAGCAAATGAAGCATCGATAAAATATTTTCTACTCGGTGCGTTTGCCACCGGATTCTTAGTTTACGGAATAGCTCTTATTTACGGAGCTGCTCATACAACATCAATTAATATCATTGCTGAAAGATTTGATAATCTAAAAGGAGAATTGATTTTTGTTGCCGGTTTCTTACTCTTTTTAATCGGATTATCATTTAAAATAGCTGCTTTTCCTTTTCATATGTGGGTTCCCGATGTTTATGAAGGCTCTTCTACCACAGTAGCCGGATTATTTTCAACGGGTGGTAAAGCCGCTGCTTTTAGTGCAATAATTGTTACGTTGGGGGTACTCTTCAACGGTACCATACAAAATATATTTGAACCTTATTTTGCTGTAATTGCTGTTTTTTCAATGTTGTTTGGCAGTATTGTCGCAATATCTCAAAGTAACATTAAACGTATGCTTGCTTATTCCACGATAGCTCATGCGGGTTATATGTTAATCGGTTTGGCAGCAGGGAATAGTTATGGAATTGCCGGAATTATTTTTTATCTAACAGCTTATACTTTCATGAATTTGGGGGCGTTTGGTGTTGTTGCTATTATAGAAGGCAAAAAAGAAACCAATCTTACTTTGGATTCCTACGTGGGATTGGCAAAAAGAAATCCATTTTTGGCTGCGTTATTGGCTGTATTTATGTTTTCATTGGCCGGTATACCCCCGTTTGCAGGCTTTTTCGGAAAATATTATATCTTTATCGCTGCCATAAAAGCACATCTGACATGGCTTGCTATTGTTGGGGTTATCTCAAGTGTAATCAGCGTTTATTTTTATTTGAGGATTGTTGTACTTATGTACTTTAAGGATACTGAAACTGAAATTAGTATTCAACGCAGTAATACCGGATTACTAGCCGTGGTAATTTCTATGTTAATGGTCATTATCCTTGGTATTTTCCCGGGTACTATCCTTAATTTGATATCTTCCTTCTTGTGATTTGATTTTTCTTTATTTATGTTTTAATAGGTTGAAATGTAAATATTCTTATCTAAAGAAATTAATGTCTTTATTTATAATAGGAATTCCTAAAAATGATACCGCTATTTTCCACTGAACAGATTAGATCGGTTGATGCATACGCCATCGATGAACTCGGCATTCCAAGCATCGTTTTGATGGAAAATGCTGCTCTTCAGATTTTTAACATAGTTCTCGATAAAACTAGACATCTCAAAAAATTAAGAACATGTGGTTTTTTGTGTGGTAAAGGAAATAACGGCGGCGATGGTTTTGCTGCTGCAAGGCATTTTGTAAACGCCGGTTACAAAGTAAAAGTTATTTATCTCGGAAATC
>CBFDUR010000064.1:0-7887 GCA_965613005.1 uncultured Ignavibacteriales bacterium | reverse complement strand
CTAGGTTATTGGGGTGTTTCATGGGCATGGACTAAAAACGGTTTTTCAGTCTTTTTTCGAAATAAGTCTATTTCTAGAGAATGGGAACAAGTGAGGTAATGTGAAAAAAATTTTATTTTTCTTTGTTTTGCTTTCAGCCGTTGCTTTCTCGCAAGCTGAATATGTTCCGGTTACTAACCGGGTTTATAATTTTTTAGATCGAATGGATGTACTTCATCTCATTTCCAATTATAATTCATTTGAGTTACCTAAAACCAGGGAGGAAATTTCTATTTATCTGAAAGAAGTGATTTCAAAAAAAAATTATTTAGATAATATCGATAAAAGAATTTTGAATGATTTGGAAATTGAATTTGAAAATGAACTATTCGGAACATTAAAAAATTCGCAATCTCTTCTAGGTAAAGGCAAATACAATATTTTCTCTCAAAAAGAGAAATATCTTTATTTTTATAAAAAGCCGAAAAAATTAAGTCTGTTTATCAATCTCTTGGGAAACGCTGAAACTATAGCCACAAACGTACAAAATCATTCTGCAGGTTTGGGAGTGATTGGAGGGACTATTAGGGGTACTTTACTGGGGAAAGTAGGTTTCTACCTGAGAGGGACCGACGGAACCGTGTTCGGTAATAAGGAAACTGCAAAACTTAGGCAGGATATTAAGTATAATTATAAATTTAATGAAAATAATGCTTTCACCTTCTTTGATGAAACACAAGGTTATCTTACTGCCGATTTCAATTTGTTGAATTTTAAAATAGGACGAGATAGAATGGAAATCGGTTACGGTCCGGTTAAAGCTATTTTGGGAAACGATTCTCCCATCTTCGATTATATATCCATGAATATAAAATATTCATTTTTCACATTTTCATATTTTCACGGGCAGTTGTTGGGAAATAATCATTTCGCTTCAAATCCTTTAACCGGCGGTATTGAAGTGGTAGAACAAAAATATATCGGTTACCACAGGATCGGCTTCGATATTTCAAGAAATCTGGATTTCGGCGTCGGTGAATTAATTATTTATGGTAACAGACCAATCGATCTTTCATATTTAAATCCCTTTAGTTTTTACAAATCTGTAGAACATGCAAATCGAGATCGAGATAATTCAATGCTTTTTTTCGATTATAATAATACTGCCGTTAAAGGATTAAAATTATACGGCACGTTTTTAATTGATGATGTTACTTTCGGAAAGCTCGGTACGGGATGGTGGGGCAACCAATTTATGTACAACGCAGGTTTACTTTCTTCGAATCTTTACGGTCTCATCCCTCTTGATCTTAGGCTGGAATATTTTAGGATTTCACCTTATGTCTTTACTCACAGAATTAGCAATAATAATTATACTAATTTCGGTTATCCGTTAGGACCTTCTTTGCAGCCTAATAGTGAATCATTTTATGCACAAATTAATTACCGGATTAATTACAGATTATATTTTTCCACCGGTTATACATATACCATCCACGGTGCTAACCCATTAAATTCTAACGGTTCGGTTAAACGAAATGTCGGCGGAAATATTCATTTGGGTCACAGAGTTTTTGATTCCGAATCTACTACTTTTCTTGACGGTGCTAAAGAATATTTGAGAAAATTTACTTTCTCTTTGAGCTATGAACCATTTAAGGAAATCTTTACTAAATTAAATGTTTATTTTTTACATAACTCTCTGCAAAATTCCATTTCGGTAAAAAAAGCAGAATTATTTTTAAGTTTTTCAGCATCATTCTGATAAATTGAATTGGAGACAAAATGAATTTGAACAGATTTAATTTACTTTTAGGAATTTTAATTTTGACAATCGGTATTGCTTTTGGAATTGGAATTCAAAGAACTTTTTTCGATGATAATTTAAGTAATAGTATCGTAAAGTTTAATGATGTTTTAACTTATACCGATAAGTATTATGTAGAAAAAGTCAATACACAAAAATTAGTTGTTGCAGCTATAAACGGTATGCTAAAGAAACTTGATCCGCATTCTGTATATATACCGCCTAAACAATTGCTGAATGTGGAAGAGTCTTTTCATGGAGGTTTTAGCGGCATAGGAATTGAATTCCAAATTGTTAACGATACTTTGATGATTGTATCTCCAATTAATGGCGGTCCAAGCCAGAAATTAGGGATTTTGCCCGGAGATCGAATCGTTAAAATAAACGGCAAATCTGCAATCGATTTAACAGATGATGAAGTACGTAATAAGTTACGCGGAAAAGCCGGTTCACATGTGTCGATCACTGTTATTAGGTATGGCGTTAAAAATTCTATTAAATATATTATAACAAGAGCTAAAATACCTCTGTATTCGGTTGATACTTATTTTATGTATAATAATAAAACAGGCTACGTTGAGGTTAATAGATTTTCCGAGACTACTTTTGATGAACTTTCAAAGGCTTTATCATCTTTAAAGAAAAAAGGGATGAAGCAATTGATTCTGGATTTAAGGGGTAATCCTGGAGGCTATCTTAATCAAGCCGTAAAAGTAGTTAATCTTTTTATTGATAACAACAGAAAAATAGTTTATACTAAAGGAAGAAGAACCGAATTTGATGAGGTATATGACGCTACTAATCCCGCACCTTATAAGAATTTACCCCTGATTATATTAGTAAATAGGGGAAGCGCCTCTGCAAGTGAAATTGTATCAGGAGCAATGCAAGATTGGGATAGAGCCTTAATTGTGGGTGAAACAACTTTTGGTAAGGGATTAGTTCAACGTCAGTTTGAATTGCCCGATAGTTCAGCTCTAAGACTTACCGTCGCACATTATTATACTCCTTCCGGTAGATTAATTCAACGGAATTACAAAGGCTTAAGTTGGGCTCAATATTATAAAGATGCCGGCGCCGAAAACGAACCAACCGGCAATAATCTTGAACATACTATAGAGTATAATAATAAATTGCCTGTGTTTCATACACATGACGGTAGAATTGTTTACGGGGACGGAGGAATTACTCCCGATTATATTGTAAAAGCAGACAGCTTAACAAAATTCACAATTGATTTACTCAGAAACAATATATTATATCAATTTGTTCTTTCATATTTAAATTCTAACAAAAAGCGAATTGAGTCGTTGTACGGTAATAATTTGAAAAAATTTATAGTGAATTTTAGCTTTTCTCCAAAAGATATGAATGATTTCCTTGCTTTCTCCAAATCAAAAGGTGTAAAAATAAAATTAAACGAGTATAAAAGGGATGAGAATTATATCAAAGCCAGATTAAAAGCTCAAATTGCTCGAAATTTCTGGAATAACAAAGGTTGGTATGAAGAGATGATCAGACATGATAATCAGTTTTTAAAAGCCGTTACTCTCTTTAGCGAAGCAAAACAATTAGAAAAGTTAAAATGATATATTCATTAAAAATATTTTCTGTAATTTCCGTCTTATTTTTTGTTGAGTTATTTAACCCAAAAGTAGAACATTATACTTATAAATTTCAAATAACAGGAACAAAACAACTCCAAGTGGGAGAAGATTTAACGTATGAGGTCAGTTATTTGTTTTTAAAATTAGGCGTTGTAAGAACAGTCGTAAAAAGCAAAAAAATATTCGACGGTATTACATATTATGATGCAGTAGCATACATCGATTCTTATCCGGGAATTCCCTTTGTAAATCTTCATCAAATTTACGAAACCATGTTATTACCCGATTATTTTTCAAAATATTTTCACGGTATCGTCAAATACGACAATTACAGCAGTTATACTAATTATTATTTCAATTACAAAAAATCTGAAATAAAAATTATAAAAGGAAGGGTTTTTCCACCTCAAATATGGACGGATTCTACGACTACTGCAAATACCGAATATCAAGATGGTCTTTCAATATTATTTTATACGAGAATGAACACAGGGAAAGATACGTCTGTAAATCTTCCGTGTTTCGTGAATGAAAAAAAAGTTTATACACACATAAATTTTTATAAAAACGTAGTACCTATTTCAATTGATGCGGTAAATTATAAAATTTCAAGTGTAAAAATTGACGGCACAACAAATTTTATAAGTATTTTTGGATTAACAGGGCATTTTGAAGGTTGGTTTTCCAATGATGATGCCGCTATTCCTCTATTGGCAAAAATGAAAGTTATCATTGGTAATGTTACTCTTGAATTAAAAAAGTGGAACAGAAAAGGATGGATACCTCCGGAATACGCAAAAAATTAGCCGAGGAAATTAAGCTGTTTCCTTACGTAAATAAATTTCCCGTAATTTCACCAAATGTGTTTTTAGCATCCGGAGTCAAAATAATCGGTGATGTAAATATCGGCGAAAATTCTAGTGTTTGGTACAACACAGTTATTAGGGGCGATGTTCATTATATTAAAATAGGATGTTTGACAAATGTTCAAGATAGCTGTATGCTTCATGTAACCAACAATAAATATCCTTTAAATATCGGTAATAAGGTAACTATCGGACACTGTGTTACTTTACACGGGTGTACAGTTTTTTTGAAGACCTTTGCATTATTGGAATGGGTGCTATTGTACTAGACGGTGCCGTAATAAGCGGAAATTCTATGGTTGCTGCCGGTGCAGTTATAAAACCCGGGTTTGTTGTACCGGACGGTAAATTGGTAGGAGGTATTCCTGCAAAAATTATCAGAAATTTAACCGATGATGAAATAAAAGAATTTGAAGCTTCCGCTTTGAAGTATAAGAATTATTCCGATATTACGATAGATTCTATAAATAATTTTTAAGATTATAATGTTTATAAAATTCTGGGGGACAAGAGGTTCTATCCCGGTACCCGGTAGAAAAACGTGTAAGTATGGAGGAAATACACCATGTGTAGAGATTCGTATCAAGGATGACGAAATAATAATTCTCGATGCCGGAAGCGGTTTAAGAGAATTGGGTAATTATTTGCAGAATACACTAAATTTTTCCGATATCCCCATTCTTATAAGTCATTATCATTGGGATCATATTCAGGGGATCCCTTTTTTCCGGCCGCTTTTTAAAAAAAATAATATTATAACGTTTTATGGACTTACGATTGACGACGCCGATGTTAAATCGGTTTTAAGTAATCAGATGGTTCCTAATCATTTTCCTATTAATATTTCAGAGTTTGATGCTTTTGTTAAATTTCAGACTGTCAATTATAACGATTCGTTTAATATTAAAAATGTAATGGTTGAAACTTATCGCTCAAATCATACTGCCGATGCGCTTACGTATAAAGTAAAGATAGGGAAGAAATCGTTAGTGTATATTCCGGATAATGAAATTTTATGTGGAAATTCCGGTAAATCTTATGAATATGTTGAAATTGAAAAACTGAATCGTAAACTAATTGAATTTTGTAAGGAATGTGATTATCTAATTCATGATTCTATGTATGATGAAAATACGGTTAGAAAAAAGAAAGGTTGGGGACATTCGAGCAATATTTCACTTGCATATTTTAGTATAATAGCTAAAGTTAAGCATTTGATTTTATTTCATTATAATCCGGATTATAATGATTCGAAGATTGATGCTCTTATAGATGAGACGGATACTTTTTTAAAAAAAGAGAAATCTAATATAATTTGTATCGGCGCACAGGAAGGGTTAACAATCAATTTTTAGTTTTTATAAAATATTCAAAAATAAAAATTGGGAAACGGTGGTTAAAAGTTTATTTGTAAATTGTGAAGATGGAACCAATATTGGAAAATTACGAATACATAAATTAATTAGTAAACTTAAAAAAGATTTGTCTTTTAATATTTCTTCACTTATAATAAATTTTATTTCTTCAGAAAGTATCTTTGAGCTAAATAAAATATATCTAAGGCATAATTATCCAACGGATATAATTACGTTTAATTACTCGGGAAGTCATTCAAATTTAGATGGAGAATTATTTATTTCGGTTGAAGATGCTGAAATTAATGCCAATCGATTTAAGGTATCTTTAAATAATGAAATAAGCAGACTTGTAATCCATGGGATTCTACATTTGTTAAATTATGATGATAAGAAGAAAAGCAATCGCTTGCTGATGAAACGTAAAGAAAATGAGTTGCTTAAAAGACATTATTTTGTTTAATTAGCCTTAAGAATAAAGATTTTAATTTCAATTAGATTTAAGAGGAAAGTGAGTTGGAGGAGACTTTTGGACGAAGTAACAGGGAAATCTCTTTTAGTGTGAAAACTTTTGGTACCGCTCAATAATGACAGTATTGAATTTGAACTTTTTAGATTGTTTTTATATAATGTTTTGTAGAAGTTTCAATATATATTATTATTGGTTTTGTTAAATCACTTTCCAAAAGTAAAGGAGAAAAAATTTAATGAAAATGTTTTTTCAAAGTGCGCTCATATTAAATCATAGTTGGAATGTTTAATAAAATCAGAAACAAGTTAAAAACCTTTTATTTGTGATCTATTGATTGTTAATTATGTTATAATTATTAAAATACTACAATGTTTTTAATCTTTAGATGAGACTCACGAATGAAAATTTATAAACGGAAAAAACATGAGTGATTCTACTATTAACTTACTGAATATGCTGATAAATTAAATTCAGAAGCTAATATTAATTCAAAAAGATTTGGGAAATTAACATAAAGCAAGAATGAAATGAAGAAAAAATTAGTATTGGTAGAGTCTCCGTCTAAAGCCAAAACAATTAATAAATATCTCGGCAGAGATTATATTGTAGAAGCTACGGTTGGACACATTCGAAATTTACCTAAAACAAAATTAGGTGTGGATGTTGATAATAATTTTGAGGCTCAATATCTTAATATACGAGGTAAAGGGGATATAATTAAGAAGATTAAAAATCTAGCTTCAAAAAGTAATAATGTATATATTGCAACTGACCCCGACCGCGAAGGGGAAGCTATAGCACAAGACATTGTTGATATATTAAACTCAGATACGGATGTTAAAATAAATCGCGTTTTATTTAATGAAATTACAAAATCCGGTATTAAAAAGGGAATGGAAAATCCTAGAAAAATAGATAACTTTATAGTTTCTTCGCAACGCGCCAGACGGGTAATGGAATCGAGCAAAATCACTACATCGCGCTTGTGCTCGACCAGGCGCTTGGCCTTTTCGATCACCATCTCGGCTACCTGCACGTGACGTGTGGCCGGTTCGTCGAAGGTGGAAGACAATACTTCGCCCTTTACCGAACGCGCCATTTCGGTCACTTCTTCCGGACGCTCGTCGATCAGGAGCACAATCAATGTGCATTCGGGATGATTGTGCGCAACCGAATGGGCAATATTTTGCAGCATCATGGTCTTGCCCGCCTTCGGCGGCGAAACGATCAAGCCCCGCTGACCCTTGCCGAGCGGTGCCATCAAATCGATGATACGTGCGGTAATGTCTTCGGTGGAGCCATTCCCAAGCTCCATGGTGAAGCGTTCCTTGGGGAACAGCGGCGTCATGTTCTCGAACAGGATCTTGGTCTTCGCCGCTTCGGGCTTGTCATCGTTGATGCTGTCGACCTTGAGCAGCGCGAAGTAACGCTCGTTGTCCCGGGGCGGACGGATACGACCGACCACTGAATCGCCACCGCGCAAATTGAAGCGATGGATCTGGCTTGGACTCACATAAATATCGTCGGGTCCGGCCTGGTAGGAACTGTCGCCGGAACGCAGGAACCCATAGCCATCGGAAAGCACCTCCAGCACGCCCTCACCGCAAATCTGCTCACCCTTTCTGGCGTGCGCCTTGAGGATCGCGAAGATCATCTCCTGCTTGCGCATGCGTGCAGCACCCTCAAAGCCGACCGCTTCGGCGACTTCGGCCTTGGTTGCATCGCGAGCCACTTTAAATGCGTACTGATTAACTTTGTCTCCCAGCAAAGAGACCTTCTCAGAAATATGCGGCTCAACTAG
>CBFDUR010000063.1:0-7917 GCA_965613005.1 uncultured Ignavibacteriales bacterium | reverse complement strand
TACAACAAAAATTTCGTCCCGGTATGATAAATTAAACTTTGACAATCTTCCCAATATATTATTTTTTACATACTTTTAATTATTTGGCTCTATATTAAAAATAATATTCTAAGTTTTATTCAATTTAATCAATCCACATCAAAAACAATCATTTTCATAAGGATAACCATGAGCAAAATATATTTCATTCTACTATTTGTTTTAAATACATCATTAATTATAGGTCAACAAACTGAAAAGGAACAAACTCATTGGACGACAAAAGGTATAGTCAGCTTTAATTTAGGTCAAACAGCTTTAAATAATTAGGCAAATGGCGGCGATAACTCTTTGGCATTTTCATTGCTCGGTGATTTTCATGTAGACTATTCCGCAAACGGTTGGACAGTTACAAACTATTTGAAATTAAATTGGGGAAAATCAAAAGTCGGTTCAGAAATTTCTAAAGTAACCGATAATGAATTTATTTTAGAAAATGTTCTTTCAAAAAATATATATTGGCCGGTAAAACCGTATGTTTCAAATACTATAAGGACTCAATTAGTAACCGGCTATAAATAAAATGTTACTCCAATAGTTAAAGTTTCAAGTTTTTTTGATCCGGCTTATGTTGTACAAGCAACCGGTTTTATTTACGATAAAACAAGTTGGTTTAAAACCCGCCTTGGTTTTAAGGAATCGTTCACAAATAAATTTAATAATGCATCCGACAATCCTAGTACTTCCACAATCGAAAAATCTAAATTTGAAACGGGTATTCAATCTGTAACTGAGTTTGATCTTACATTAGCAAAAAATTTGGAATTCAGCACAAAGCTATCATTATTCGGTAAATTTGAAGATTTGGGAATTTGGGACGTTTATTGGAATAATATGCTTACAGCGAAAATAAATAATTTTGTGAATGTGAACATAAATGTGTTTGTTGTCTATAATCAAGCCGAATCATTTAAGACCCAAGTTAAAGAAGCACTTCAACTTGGATTATCATACAATTTATTTTAATTTAAAAGCAAACTTATAACGGAAGAATAATATTATGATGTGAATTCAATAGTTGATTTTATTAGGTTAAATGCTGATTTACTTTATATAGATATTCCCTGTTTTTTTAGCCGGAAGTTCCGCTAAATTCATAATAATGATAATTTAAAATGAGGTTCCTACTTTTATTCTCATATTCAAAAAAATTGAAAGTAAACCAAAATCTCCTTTATTTGTTTTTGATAATGTAAAGGATGGTCCAATCGCAAAAGCACTAAATGCCCAGTCGCTGGCAAACTTTTGTACTAAAATATTAAATTCGTATTGAGGCTGACGGACATTGCTGATTGGCATTGCATCGAAGCTAAAATCAAAAGTGCTGCCTCCTAATGAGAGTTCCCTGCCGGTGAATCCAATATGCCATTCATCTACATAACGGGCGATATAAAATTTACCGCGGGTAGAACCCAGTACGCTGATAGGGTATCTAAACTCCCAATTTACATAAGAACCATTAAGTACTTTGGCATGATATCCCAATATATCATACCTATGATACAGCGTTAATAGTGAGGGGGTAGGTTTCTTAATGATTTTTATATAACTCAACTTAAAGAAATTACCGAAAGGAATAACATATCCAAATTGATAACCGAGTGTTACATATAAATTATTATGATTGTTATATCTTTTTATTTCAATAAAGCTATTATCCGAACCAATGAACCCTGCCGAAAAACCAAGAATATTAAAATTAGCCTCAATAAAATTTGTTTCCAATGGAGCCGAATAAGGCGTACCTATACCAAAAGAAAATCCAAGATTTCCTTTAATCGGTATACCAAATCTCTCTCCTCCGAATAGCTGCAAAAACGGATTTATATATCCTAAGGTAGATGAAATTTCATATTTGGTCGGAGGTGAAAAGAATTTATGAAAATTCATCTTATTAAAAACATTAGTGAATACACTAATGAATGTAATGTTATTGGCAAGATCAATTTTAAAAGGATATGTTATAATTTGTGCTCTTGTTTTCGGTGTAAAAGCTAAAAAAGGGTATAACGTACCTTTAATTGAAACTGTTTCATTATTAGGATCTCTAAGGTCCACTATAATTTCTGCTTTTGGATCCGGAGGATTTACATATACCTCTTTCTGAATTTTAATAAACAGACTATCGTTCAGTGGCTCCATTTGAAAATAAAGAATTTTATTTTGTTCTTCATTTTGGGCTAACGTAATAACAGGTAGCGAAATCAACATAAATACTAAGTAATAAAATAATTTGTTTTTTTCCATAATATTCATTTTCCGTTTTTAAGTATGTTATTTTGAATAATCCGTAAAGTAAAATAATGCTCCTGCTTGTACATGTGCCTTCGAAATCGTATCATCAACGGTAAAGAAAAAGTTGACTTTATAACGACCGTTGGTTTCAGTTTTATCACCGACTTTATCTACCCAATTGTCAAAACTGTTTTGAGTAAAAGCAAGTTTAAGCGATACATTATAAACAAGATTACCGTCATTATCTTTATATGGCCCTAATACGGAGATAGGTCCCGAATAAGTTACTTTTAATTGTCCCGGGCGATCATCGACGATAGTGACTGTGTAAACCGTTATTCGTTGTAGATCTTGTACGTATGTATTATCACCACTCATTTTAGTGGTTACTTTTTGAATTATAATTTGGGGAATTTTATTCGGTAAAACTTTTATTCTTTGTTCTTGACCGCCGTATTTTGCGATAACAACTTTTTGCCCCATCAAGTTAAATTTTTTACTAGTACCGGGAGGTATTACCACAATTGGGTGAGTCATATCTTTTGGATCATAAATTCTTGTGGAAACATTACCGGTATTTTTAGCGATATTCCAAGTATATTGAATAAATGTTTGTTCCTTTGAAATAGGGGATTGAAGTATAGTTTGTTCTTCCGGTTTTTTATCGGTTTTAGGCGGTAAATGGACTTCTGTCTTCATGGTGGAGGTTAGCTTTTGTATTCTTTTGTTCAAAGAAGTAAGTTTGTGTTTCAGTTGAACATTTTCTTCTTTTACCGGATTTATCTGAATATCAAACTTAGTGCCCTGTGTATATAAGGAATCAATTAAATTTACAAGTGAATCACGAACAGTCATTGATACGGCTTTATCTTTTGGAACTACTGCATGTAAATTCAAATTAGCTCCTTTAATAGCTAAAACAGTTATTACAAAGATGTACAATACCTGGTAAATTATAAATTTGCTGTCTCTATTTTTTCGTACCATATTTATTCATCACCTCTTAACAACCATTGATTCTAAATATTTTAATCCCGCTACGGTTTTTTCATCATTTAGAGAGTTAGCTGCTTGGGCAATAGATTGGGAAAGCATTTTAATTTGTTCGAGTCTTTCTGTGGTGATATTTTCCATTTTATTAATTTTTTCAATTATAGAATGGAGAGAGTTGTAGTTCTTTACTAAAGCTTCGCTCAATGAATAGGTCTTATGTAATGCATCATTATAATCCCCCAGCAATTTTACCGAATTCTCACTTATTTGAGAGGTGATGTGATCATTATTACCTCCTCCCAATTTTTTTAAGATGTTTATTGAGTTTTCGGTTTGAACCCTGGAAAAATATTTTTCTTTAACATCCTTCACATGGTTTACAACATTTTGAAATTCGATACCCATTTGATCAAGAATAGGTTCGAACAATTTACCTAATGCTAGAACTATCAATGCTTTTATTTCAAAAGGAACGGAGAGCCCTAAAAATACTTCTTCGCCAAGTCGAATACTTAAAAGAAGAATTGCTGCACCAATCAAAGGAAGAGCCGTAGAGATACTGTCGATAATACTAGTGTAAGAATTCATAATTCTATCGATTGTTTCAGAAGCGGGTGTTCTTACTAATTCCACTTTTAGTTTATTAAAAACTAAGTAAGAAAGGAAAACATATAATATATATATTGCTAACGGAAGCCACCAAAAAGTAAATGGAGTGAATGCTTCAAAGGTAGGATTCCAAGATGGGAAAAGATAGTGAGCTATATTTGTGGAAACATTACCGAGAAAAGGTACCCAAGATACATCGATAAAAAATGATATTAATAGTGCGATAAATGAAATAATAGCAGGTTTAAGGATTATTGAAAACTTTATTTTTAGTACTGCGTTGTCTACAAACTTTTCAATTTCACTTTCAAGTCCGTTTTTATTAAATAAATCTTTTATAGAACTGTTTGTTTGAGAAACGCCTGATAGTTCACCCAAGTTTTGAACCATTTCTTACCTCGGTTAGTGATTCAATATTTTATATTGTTTTAATAAGTACTTTTGTTATTTAATCAGATAAATTTTTATACTACATTGGAATGATCGAAGTAGAAGCAGAAATTATGCCAAAAGATTCATCCACAAATTTTAAATATTATTCCCGCTTAAATTTGACCTATATTTTGGAATGGTATAATCCTAATTTGTTTAACTAAATATGATTATTGCAATCCCTTTTTGTTTTTAATCATATAAAATCGAAATAAATTCATTTAATTAAAAAAGAATGTTATTCCATGCAGTAATATTCTTTTTTGCAATTACGTAATTTTATCCATCACTATGTAAAAATTACGTGTATAAATTACAGATTTTTTTTATCTTATCTCGCGCATAATTACATTATGTATTATTTTTTTTCTTAATATTATATTTTACTTTATACAATTTCCCAAATTACTTAATAATTTATTTCAACATTATGTTACATAATCCTAAACTATACGAAATTAACACGATAATACGGTTAAATAAATTGACAGGCGGTAAAAAATTAAATGCAATTCCCAAAAATTATATTTCCCGATTGGCTGATAAAGGATTCGATTTTATTTGGTTGATGGGAATTTGGAAAACGTGTACGGATTTAATTGATAGCTGTGGTTTTCAGGAAGATCTTATTGCTTCTTACCATAGAAGTTTGAAAGATTGGAAGCGAGAAGATGTTACCGGTTCTCCTTATGCAATCGATAGTTATGAAGTTAATCCAGCTCTTGGAAGTAAAGATGATTTGTTAAAATTAAAACATCAAATGAATGAAGAAGGTATAAAATTAATCCTCGATTTTGTTCCTAATCATTTAGGAGCATCGTCAAAATTCATAAAAACTCACCCTCAAATATTTTTAAAGGGTAATGAAGAATTATTAAATAACGATTCTTTCACGTTTTTTAGACCACAGGTAAATTCGCAGGAAATTTTTGCTCATGGAAGAGATCCTTTTTTCCCTGCTTGGACAGATACAATTCAAGTAAATTATTTCAATTCCGAAGCTAGAGAATTTATGATTAATATTTTACTTTCACTAACAGAGCTGTGCGACGGTGTGAGGTGTGATATGGCTATGCTTTCGTTAAATAATGTATTTGAAAATACCTGGTTGGGTAGTATTGAACATTATGGTAATGATAAACCTAAAAGTGAATTTTGGGAGGAAGCTATAAAAAAGGTTAAAGAAAAATCTCCGGAGTTTATTTTTATTGCCGAAGCATACTGGGACCTTGAATGGGAACTCCAACAGTTAGGTTTTGATTTTACTTATGATAAAAGATTACTCGATCGATTGGAATCGGATGATATACAAGGAATAAGAGAACATCTGGAGGCTGATAAGAATTCCCAGCTTAAATCCGTCAGGTTTTTGGAGAATCATGATGAATCACGTGCAATAACTAAACTTGGGAAATATAAATCTTTTGCAGCTACTACGATAATAAGTACTATCCAAGGTATGAAACTTTATTATGACGGACAATTTGAAGGTAAGAAGATCAAACTTCCGGTTCAACTTGGAAGAGAACCGGTTGAAAAAGTATCTACTACCGTTAGTCAATTTTATGATTTAATCCTTAATATTACTAAACATGAAATTTTTAAATTTGGCGACTGGAAACAGCTTTATCCCGAAAGTGTCGGCGAAAATAATCTTTCATTTCAAAATATCTTAACTTGGCAATGGAAATTTAAAAATGAAATCAGGGTTATTGTTATTAATTATTCATCCGGCACTTCTTACTGCAGATTAAAATTTGATATTACTACGCTAAACGAAAATATATCCCTGCTTGATTTAATGACGGATAATGTGTTTAATCGATCGGTTAATGAAATTAAAACCAATGGATTGTTTATAGAATTAAAGAGTTATAAAAGTCACATTTTTGCGTTCAATGACTAAATTATATGTCTAACGGTAATACTTTATAATTCACTCCTTTTAATTTAATTTAGGAAAAAATATTTTTTATCAAAAAACTTTCTTTGATTAAACCTAAATCTGTAAATTCAAATTTATTTTATAAATTATACAGAAAATTTTTAACAAGTACAAAACAAAATTAATTTATGAAATCAGTGATGGTTGATAATAATTCAACTGATAATACTGCAAAGTTTGCTAAGAATGCGAGTGCTACACAGTATTACTTGAAGCAATTCAAGGGTACAGCGCATTATCGATTCAATCAAGAATCGGCAGTATCGTTGTTTCTCTATTGATTAAATTATTTTGGAAGGTTAAATATACAGACCTTAAATCTTTCTAATATTCTTAATTCAATGCTTTAAAAAAATCGTTATAATGAAAAATAAAGATGCCGTTATAATTTTCGCAAAGTTTCCTGAACCTGGGAAAGTTAAAACCAGATTGAGTAAAACAATTGGGCCTGACTTTGCATTAGAATTTTACAGGTTATGTGCTCGGCATACATTTACAGAATGTGAAAAATTATTCCCATTTAATGTGAACGGATACTTGTTTTACAGCGGAAATAAAAATAAAATTACTACAAAAAATTGGACTGATACGGAATTTTTTCTCTATGAACAGCAAGGTAAGAATTTAGGAGAAAAAATGATGAATGCATTCAATATCGTTTTCAATAAAGATGCAAATAAGGCGATAATTGTGGGAACCGATCTACCTGATATTTCTTCGGATATCATTAATCATGCTTTTACAGCTCTGGATACTTATGATGTAGTTATAGGTCCCACTAATGACGGCGGATATTATTTGTTGGGATTAAAAAAAAATTATTGTGATCTTTTCCAAGATATAAAATGGAGTACAGCCACTGTATTCCAAGATACTATTTTAAGATTAAAAAACCGGAATCTTAACTTTAAAATTCTAACACTCCTTTCTGATATTGATACCGAAGATGATTTAAAATCTTGGTTAACGATTAAGGAGAGAACGGGTGACTCAATACATCCTATGTTTTTTTCAATCAGAAAGATGTTTAGAACTTTTAACAAGTTTGATAAATAAAATGTAATCAGTACACAAATTGGTGCTTTATAATATATTTAATATCATGTAGCTACTTGGTATTATATCAACTTATAGATTTTTTTATGAGTATATTTATTTATAAATTATATTTTCAACTTTATCTTTTGTAATGAAATAACTCAATTACTTTTAAAATACTTATTATGCAGTAAAAATCAGAGGTAATTATGGAACAAATAATTAAAGATGCAAGAATTAGAATGGATAAATCATTGGATGCTCTTAGAAGTGAGACCAGTAAAATTAGATCCGGTAAAGCAACCACAGCTTTACTTAACGGAATAAAAGTTGATTATTATAATAATATGACGTCTATTGATCAACTTGCCAGCATCACTGTTTTAGATGCTCATACTTTGTCGGTTACACCTTGGGATAAATCGGTTGTACCGAATGTCGAGAAAGCAATCCTTGAAGCGAACATCGGATTTAATCCTGTCAGCGACGGCGCTAATTTAAAAATTCCTGTACCCCCTTTAAATGAAGAACGGCGAAAGGAATTAGTTAAAATTATTAAAAAGTTTGGAGAAGATTTCAAAATAGCTATACGAAATATTAGAAGAGATGCAAATGACCATTTAAAA
>CBFDUR010000062.1:0-7937 GCA_965613005.1 uncultured Ignavibacteriales bacterium | reverse complement strand
AATTAGAAATTAGAACAATTTTAATCAATAGCACATCAAAATATTATTTCGCCTTAATTTCTTTACAAACCAATTTTTTTTTACGGGAAAAAACAAAGATTTAACCGACACTTCTATACTTTCCATTTTGAAAAAGAGAACTTCTTTAATAGGATACCGTAAGAATGTATTAAGATGGCGATCGATAACCCAACCAACATAGGTTCAATTTCAGTAATAATTTTAGAATTTATAAATAATGGTCTGATGTAATACCATGAAACACTGCTTCCCACCGCTCCGAGCATCTCAATGAATAAAATTCGATTATTAATTTTTAACTTGGTATAATAAGAACTGATTACAGGAATTATCATACCGGGGATACAAAATGATCCGATTGTATACCAAATTTCTATTACCGAAGGAGTAGTATAAGCGAATATAATAGATATAATTCCCGAAATAATCAGTCCATATATAGTATAAATTTTCAATTTGCTTTCTCTTTTAAACCTACTTAATTGGAAAATAAAATCACGGCTGATTGTAGTTGCGCTTAAAAATAAAAAGCTATTTAATGTTGACATAATGGTTGCGAATAAAGCGGCATAAAAGATACCTTTTAGCCCGGGTCCAAGAATCAATTCCGCTAATAGAGGATAAGAATTAACAGGTTGTTTCAAATTTGGTATTACAGCTCTGGAGTAAAGCCCGGTGGAAGTGGTTAAAAAATCAAAAAGCGCCCAGAAGATGATTGATATCAAAATTCCTTTTACTGCCACATCGCCGGATTTGGCGGCATAGCATCTCTGATGAAAACCGGGGTCTGCAAATGTCCATAAAGCAATTAGAAACCATACAATCAAATAAGTAGGTGATGCTCCACCGGAAAGTTCAAGATTGGTAACCGGTAAATGTGCCTTTAGAAAATTAATTCCACCGTAGTCTTGATATGAGATAAACAGAATTATTATAAAGCCTGCAAACATAACAAAAAATTGTAATGCATCTGCATAAATATTTGAACGGAAACCCCCTTTAAGCAAGTACGCTACGGATAATAAAAAAGCAAGTATCAAACTTAAAATAAATCCTGTTCCGAACATTAATTTGATGAGAGTTGCCGTCATCAGTAAATACGGTGCAGGTGATACTAAAATGAAAACTAAAATTGCCGCAAACAATCCAACTTTTCGCCCGTATTCTTGAGAAAGTTTATCCGGAATTGTAAATAATGAAGCGGAACGGATTTTCCTGGCAAAAAACAGAGCAAATAAAAATGCGAATACATAATAGGGAAATCCTTGAGTAAACCAACTTTCAATACCGTAACGATAAGCAAATTCTCCTACTCCAAGTATTCCTCCGTACCAGGTTGAAACGTTTGTTAAAATAAAAAGGAATAAACCTACTTTTCTACCGGAAAGTAAATAATCATCGGCATCATTTCCCGTTTTCCTTCCAAAAAAGAATCCGATTGCCAATACACTTGAAAAGAAAAATACTATTACTATTATATCGAGTGTACTAAATGAGACCATACTTTTTTACGGTATTAAAATCACGAATAATAAAAATCGTACCTCCTGTTATTTTCAGTTTAACATCTTCAAATAATGCAACATTACTAGTACTTTCTTTTATTCCGAACGGAAGAGCAATATTTTTTAAAGGATATTTTAATCCTTTTGAAGTAATTTTGGTTTTCAAATCAATACCATAAAGTGAAATAGTTTCCCCTGATACGGTTTTCAAAATAACGTTCCCTTTAAAAGCACCTAATATGGAATTTTCCGCAATAATTTTAATTTGAATCTTATCAAAAAATTTTAAAACTATTCCTAGATTACAGAAAGTATGATCTAATCTGTCACCTGTAACACCGAGTAGAATAGCATCAGCAGCACCATTTTTAACGACATACTTAAGACATTTTTCAACATCGGTATCATTTTGTCTATGAATCCTTATTATTTTAGAAGAAGCCTTAAAATAATCCAAAGTTGATTTATGGACGGAATCCAAGTCTCCTATAATATAATCAGGTACAATTCCCAACTTCATAGCAGAATTTGCACCTCCGTCGGCACATATTATAGTTGAATAATTTCTTTTTAAGAGATAATTAATAACGGATTTTTTCGGTGCCCTTCCGTTTGCAAGTATAATACATTTTTCCAATCTTAAACCCAATAAATTTTAGAAATTAAAAGAATAAGAAACCTCTGCATTTATACTCGATTAAATACAGGGGCTTAATACTTATTTGAACAAAAATAAGGAAAAATTATAATCCAAGTCGTATTCCGACTAGAAAGTTTCTATCAGCCGCCGGGAAAAACTCTTTGCCTATAGCATTAGCCGAATATAAATTATTAAATATATTATTGACTTGGAAAATTATTCGTGCCGGCGTCAGTGAATGGAAAACCGTAAATTCATAACTACCTGTAAAATCAGCAGTAAAATAAGCTTCGTTTTTATTGTCCGAATAATCAACCAACCCGGGATATTCAGTTAGGTATTGCAATAGATGAGCGGCATAATTATCAGAATAAAATGAACCGACGTACTTACCGGATAATTGAAGGAAGAAATTCTTATGCTTATACGTAAATACAAGGTTTGCTAAAAAATCCGGAAATCCGCCCAACTTATTCCCATCCAAATTTAAACTTACCGTTTTACCATTATTATATGCTAAATAAGTTGTTCCGTTTATAATTGTATTATTACTGTAAGTTGCATTTGCAATAATTTCAAAGTTCTTTATCGGTTTAAAAGTTCCCGAAATTTCTATTCCTTTATGCATCGTAGCATTAAAATTACCGGTAATAGGCTGACCAAAAATATCCAGCTTTCCGTTCTTAACAATTTCGTTATTGAACAACATATAATAAAAGTTTAGTGAAATATTATAGACTTTCCCAATAAAGGATGAACCGAGTTCAAAATCATTCATAGTTTCCGGCTTTACATAAGGTTTATTGTAATTATATGTACCGTTGGAATTCTTTTCAAATTGAGGCACAGCACCCCAAATAGATTCTTCTCCCAAATAATATGTGCTCAAACGAGGCTCGCTAGTTACCCTTGCATAAGAAAAATAAACATTTTGATTTTTATTAAATTTATAATTTACACCTAGTCTTGGATTAATGTATAAGCCGTTAATTGAAAAATTATGATGATAGAAACGTTCATTATAAAATTTGTATTTGTGGTATGCCAATTGCACTTCGCCCAAAAAATTCCATTTATTATTTAATTTATAACTTTCATGAACGAAACCGTTGATCATATCTTTTCCACCATTAAAATAGTATATTCTGTACCCTTTACTAATTCCGGCCGGTAAATTTGAGCCATATTCGACACTTCCCCAATGTATTGATTTATGTTTTCTGAATTCGGCTCCAACAATTAATTCACCGTTTTTCTGAGTGTAACTTAACTTGGGGATCCAACCATATTGAGTATTATCTACTTCAGCTCGAATTAATAAATTTGAAGGATTTGTCGTCGGATAAAACCCGAATTGCGAAGTTAAATGTAAAGCAGTTGTATCAAGACCTGTACCATCATAATCAAAAAAGCCGTCTCCAATAATTAAAAATAAAGCAGAATTGAAAGTAACCTTTCTACTGATTCTATATTCATTTAACAATTCATAATGTGGCTGAGAATAATTTTCAATTTCCGAAGGTCTCCTAGGAATTGCGTAAGTAAAATGATTTTTATCCGCTTCCCAATAAGAATAATTATCTCTTCTAAGCTTTTTGTTTTTTATTGCAAACTTCGGTAAACCCGTATATGCAAGCCCATCAGCTATTAGTCCGCCGTAAAAATTAATTTGGGTAGTAAAATTTTTGTCATAACGCACTGCGGACAGATAATAAGAATTGAGGTTTACCCATGAAAGATTCCTGTAACCACTGCTTAAAATTTGAGAAAGATTCGTGTAAACGGAATATTTTTCATCTATTAAACCACTGGAAAGCGACGCATCATATTTCCGAGTATTATAACTGCCGGAAAAAGCGGAGAAATTTAATTTCGGTTTATTTGAAAATGTAGAAGTTATTATGTTAATCGAACCACCAATTGCGGGATATCCAAAAACACCTGAACCGGCACCTCTTTGAACTTGTATAATTTTAGTACTTCCTAGAAGGTTGGGAAAGTCAATCCAATAAACATTATGATCCTCGGGATCATTTTGAGGAATACCATTTATAGATACGGAAATTCTTCTTTGATCGAATCCTCTAATACTTAAATAATTATATCCGATACCGTTACCATTCTCCGAATAAAAAGTAGTTGAAGGTAATGAACTTAAATACTCAGGAATATCCTGTACTGTATAATTCTGTGCGATTTCCTTTCTTCTGATTTGGGAAAAGGTAACCGGGGTAAATCCTTCTTTTCCGATACTTCCCTCTACAAGCACAGTCTGAGAAGGTATAATTTCCGGCGTTAAAGCTATATTCATTGCTTTAATAAAATTTTCTCTTGTTAATTTAATTCTTTCACTATTGTATCCGACGTAACTTACGACGAGGATATCACCCTGTTTGATATTAGCGGTTAATTTGAAATAACCATTTTTATTGCTTGCCGTGCCGATTTTTTTGCCTTCAATAATAATATTAGCATTAGCAAGAACATTATGGGTTTCTGCATCTGTAACTTTTCCTTTGATTGTATTCTGCCGAGCAATTGCAATAGCGCTTATTAATAAAAAAAGAATAATTAAGTATTTCATGATTTATTTCCTTTAAAATAAAAAAACCGTTTAAATTCCGAAGGGTTGCTCCGAAGAAACGGCTGAAATCTTAATTATTCTCATCAGTACGTTTCCCTACGCTGGTATTATCCAGATCAGGTTAAAGGGTTTACTCTCAGTCACGTGAAACGTAACACCCCTAACGGCTTTATTAAATTATTAAATAAAAGAACTAAGTTAAATTAAAAAGTATTTGCTTAAAAAATCAAGAGTAGATTATTGGACCTATTACTCAACTCTTATCAAAGCACCTATTTTAATTTTATTATTCTTCAAATCGTTTAATTCTTTAAGACTTTTTATTGTTGTATTATATTCCTTGGAAATTGTCCATAAAGATTCTCCACGGATAACCTTGTGCATCTTACCGGAATTTATTCTCGTTACACGTTTATTTTTTCTAATAATATTTTTATCCGGTAAGTCGTTTACGCTTGCGTCCGAAAAAATCTTAAGGATTGCACCGGCACGAATTCTATTGCTTCGCAACCCATTCCATCTTCTAATGCCGGCAATATGAACCTTATACAATCCGGCAATTCCGCCTATTGTATCACCTTGCTTTACTCTGTAATAATTCACATTTGCAGAAGTTTTCGGTGTATTATCACCGAGTGAAGCAGGATTATCATTAGTAAAAATCTTCAGAGTTTTTCCTGCAATTAATCGATTGAGAGTGACCGCAGGAACGCCGAATTTAATTGACAATTCACTGAAAGTATCTCCACGTTTTACTATGTATTTAAACATTGAAGTTCTCGCATGGATTGAGCTATTTTCAGTAGATGTGGCAAATTTTACTGATTTATCCGTAAGTATTCTTATCCTTTTCCCGGCATAAATTCTGTTTCCGTCAATGTTATTCCATTCCTTTAATGAACTGACATCCGCTCCATAGGTCAATGCAATCGAATTGAGGCTTTCTCCTCTCTGAATCCGGTGATATATCCAACGACCTTTCGATTTGTTCTTTAGATTCGCACTGATAATTTTCTTTTCTCTTGAGGTTTGATTATCAAAGCCGGCATAATAATTTTTTTTATCCTTCGGGACATAAATTGTAAGAGCTTGTCCAACAACTATCGGTTCGGTATATGCTATATTATTCCAGTTGCGTAGATCGATAACTCTGATATTGAAAAGATCAGCTATTCCGAGTAAACTTTCATTTTGTTTAACTCTGTAATGAACCGGTACGGTTCCTTTTGGGATTAATGCATTTTGTACATCAGTTGGATTTTCCGCTGCCAGTAATGTACTACTATCATTCGAAATATTAGTATTGTTTTTTGCCGTCACCGGTGAAGAGCCTTTACTAATTTCATTGGTTGAGTCCGGTTGTTTATCCGGATTCAACGCCAAATAAGGAGACACATATCCTCCTCCGGTAGAGCCGGATATCGAATTTTGAGCAATATTGTTTTTTTGTGTATTATCAACAGCTTTAACGGTATTAGTATTATAAGCATAATAATCGTTCGATGAATAACTAACCGGTATTCTAAGTCTTACTCCCGGATATATACGTGATCTGTTGGATATATTATTTGCTTTAGCTAAATCTCTAATGGAGATGCCGTAACGACGAGCAATACGATATAAACTTTCCCCCCTATGGACAATATGCACCAAATAATTTCTTCTAGCGCTCTTAGGAACATTTACAATATTTGATGCAAAGGTTTCATAAGAACCTTTTGGGATTTTCAAAGGATATCCCCCCGGATAGGAAGCGGGAGTACTTCGCTGAGTTAATTCCGGATTCAATTCCACAAGCGTTTCAAGATTTGTTCCTGCGCATTTAGCAAGATAATTCAAATCAATCGCACCGTGCACTTTGAATACATCATAGCGGAAGGGCTTATAATACTTCAAATTGTTGAATCCGAACTTCCCAGGGTTCATTGATATAAGGGCAATAGCAATAAATTGGGGGACATAACTTCTCGTCTCTCTCGGTAAGTATCTTCTCGCCGACCAAAAATCCGTTGCACCGGTTCTACTGAGTGCCCTTAAAATTCTTCCTTCTCCAGCATTATACGCCGCTAATGTTAAATACCAATTGCCCAAATCGTTATATAAATCCTTTAAATGTTGGGCAGCAGCCTTGGTTGCTTTTTCCGGATTTCTTCTTTCATCATAATAAAAACTCGAATGTAATCCATAAAGTCTTCCTGTAGATCTAACAAACTGCCACAACCCAACTGCATTAGCCCATGAACGGGCAGTAGGATTCAAGCCGCTTTCCACCATACTCAAATATATTAGTTCTTGAGGTAAACCGGCTGCTTTAAATATTTTTTTCATCATTGGAAAATATCTACCGGAACGCACCAACCATTTTCTCATATGACCTCTTCCATTCCCGGTAAAATATGCTAACCACTGATTTACGTATGAATTTTCTTCTAGAGGAATAGTTGATTTGACTGAGAGCTTACTTATTATTTTATTCTTTATCAAGTTATTTACTTTAATCTCGGGAAGAGATTTTGCCATCCATTCTTCTAAAGCGGCAAAAGAAACATTCGATGGAATTTCGGGTAAACTATCCAGATACTTTTTATAATCATCAATTATAGAATTTTCCAGCTCTGTATAAGCTTCATTATTTTCTATTCCGGGGAAATAACTTAAATTATTTATAATTTTCAAAGATGCTTCATAATTTGAAACTGCTTCAGTGGGGCTATTTGCTTCCTGTTTTGAAAGAGCTGTTACATAATATTGACGAGCTTGTTCCAACATTTCAGATACAATACCGACCTTTTGAATACTGTCTGCCGATACGGACGAATTTTCACTTTTTACTATTTCTTTATTCGCTCCACATGAATAAAATATTAAAGCAAACAAAGAAATAACAACTATTGGTAAAATCCTTTTCCTCATTAATTCTCCATTTTTTTATCTTTATTTCAAATATAATCTGTTATTTTAGATTTATCAAGTAAATAATTAGCTGAATTTGTTAACCAATTGTCATATAGATATTTACACATATTAAAAATTTTATCAAAGCGGAATATTACCATGCTTTTTCTTAGGGTTTTTGTCCACTTTAGTTTTCAGAAGTAAAAACGCCTTTATTAATTTAATCTTTGTTTCTTTCGGTTGAATCACATCATCTATGTATCCGCGTTCTGCAGCTATATAAGGATTAGCA
>CBFDUR010000061.1:0-7957 GCA_965613005.1 uncultured Ignavibacteriales bacterium | reverse complement strand
TTTCTTGAAAGGAAATTATTATAATTCAAAACTTTGGTCATTCAATAGTCATTTAAAAGTCAATGGACACAAAGCAATAACTTACTTAATGACGGCGAAGCCAAATGACTTAATTACAGCAAAGCAAAATGATGTAAAACAATGTTTGCAACTTGCCGCGCTGGGACTGTATGGAAGAAGGAGATTTTTATGCATTTCAATCAAACATACATTCATACAACCATACTTTTAAGATATTGCGGAATATGTAAATGTTTACGCTCTTTCTTCTTTTTGCGGTTTACCGCGCTAAGAGTGATCTAAATTTTTCAGATCCCATTTTGAGGAGAATAATATTTTTTAGTTTGTGATTATCCTATAAAGTCAAATATTTTAATCAAAACAATTTTTTTGATGTAAATAATATTAAATTGAAAACGATTGTAAATTAAAAAGGATAAATGATTGATAATTCAGCTTATAAATCTTTCAACTTACGAAATATTTAAAAAATACAGTATAAAATATAAAATTTTCAGGGATTTATTTAACTTTGGTTCATTCGGACTTGAAATGGGTGAAATTCCGGAACGGTTGGCTGAGAAGGTTCAAAAGATTGTATTAAATGAAAAGGAAATTTGCTATAAGAATAGTGTGTGTCAAAATTCAACAATTGATTTGTTCATTCCCGCTTCCTTGTCAAAATTAAAAAATATTTCTAGGGAAATACTTGCCGGCGTTGATGAGGACCTAGGTTATAAAATTATTAAAACTGTTAAAAATTTAGAAGATTACGATTCAAAATCCTACTCTATTGGAAACAAAGTTTTTGAATTTAATACTCCACATGTAATGGGTATTCTAAATATAACTCCGGATTCATTTTCGGATGGAGGATTATATTTGAAACACGAAGATGCCGTTAAACATGCAATTAAAATGATAGGCGATGGTGCAGAGATAATAGATATTGGTGGAGAATCGACTAGACCCGGAGCGAAAAAAGCAACCGAACAAGAAGAAATCGACAGGATAATACCGGTTATTCAAAATATACTTACTGAAAAACCGGACACTATAATTTCCGTTGATACAACTAAGAATGAGGTTGCCGGAATTGCATTAAGAACAGGTGCTAAAATAATAAATGACATTAGCGGTTTAACTTTTGAACCTGAAATTATTAATACTATTAAAAAATATGATGCCGCTTTAATTATAATGCATATTCAAGGAACACCAGCAAATATGCAGCTTAATCCTTACTATGAGGATGTGATAAGAGAGATTTATGGCTTTCTTTCCCGGCAGGCAAGTATAGCTGAGAAAAATGGAATTAAAAATATTTTTATTGATCCCGGAATAGGATTTGGTAAAACAGTTGAACATAACTTTGAAATTATTAGAAGATTGGAAGATTTTAAATGTCTTGGGTATCCTATTTTAATAGGCATTTCACGAAAATCATTTATCGGGAAAAGCTTGAATCTTGATATATCTAATAGAGACAACGCTTCTTCCATGGTTGAGTGCATCGCAATAAATAACGGCGCTGGAATAATACGAACACATAATGTTGAAAATGGAGTTCAAGCTTGTAAATTGATGAAATATTTAGGAAAGAATTCTTAATGTTTGATTTATTCAGAATAGGCTTTCTAACGGTCACCTTTACGGATCTTATCGATATTGCCATTGTTTCGTTTATTTTATACAAATTATATACTTTATTAAAAGGAACGATTGCAGCCCAAATTTTTATCGGTTTAATGATTATTTTTTTCCTTTCATTCATAGCTCAAGCAGCAAATTTAAGGGTATTGAGTTGGATGCTGAAATTAATAACCGATATTTGGGTAATAGCATTTATTATATTATTTCAACCTGAGATACGCCGTTTATTGGTGATTGTTGCACGTAATCCATTCTTCCGGATGTTCGTTAAATCGGAATCTCCTCAAGCTGCTTCTATAATTGCGAATGCTGCTTTCGAATTATCCCAGCATCAACACGGAGCTTTGATGATTATTATCCGTTCAACGGGGATCAGAGGTTATACCGAAACCGGTGAGATCATGGATGCAAAATTAAACATAGCCTTACTCCAGAGTATATTCTTTCCGCGTTCTCCTTTGCATGACGGTGCAGTAATTATAAAAAATAATATTATTGAAGCAGCCGGATGTACGTTGCCCTTATCTTCGACTACAACGGTAAACGGTGAGTCTCTTGGTATGAGGCATAGAGCCGGGCTAGGTATTACTGAACAAGCCGATGTAATTAGCGTGATAGTTTCTGAAGAAACCGGCAGTATTTCTTTAGCCGAAGACGGTCATCTTATTAAAGGCTTATCTAAAGAAGCTTTAAGACAGAGATTATCGGATTCATTCAAATCGCCTAGGGTTAAAGGTTGGAAGGGTATTATTGAGCAATACTTTAAACACAAATAAAGTTTGTGCAGTCATTCCGTTTTTTAACGAAGCAATTCATATTCAAAAAATCATTGATGAATGCTCCGTTTATGTAGACCATATCTTTGCCGTAAATGACGGCTCTACCGATGGATCCGAAAAGAAAGTTATTTTCAACGATAAAGTAACTTTAATAAGTTACTATCCCAATAAGGGCAAAGGCTATGCGTTAAATGAAGGATTTAAAAAGAGTGTTAAAGAAAAGTATAATGTGACTGTTACTATTGATGCCGATCTTCAACATTCTCCCAAATATATTCCACTACTTGTAAAAGAATTAAAAAATTTTGATTTCGTGATAGGCAATCGATTAACTGATTTTAACACTATGCCTTTTCCTCGAATAATTAGTAACCGTTTAACATCTTTTTTATTAAGTTTAAAGACAAAACAAAAAATATTAGATAGTCAATCGGGTTTTAGAGCCTATCGAACGGAAATATTTAATAGCCTCTTGCCGAAATTTAATGGTTTTGAAGCGGAAAGTGAAATTATTATACTTGCGATAAGAAAGAATTTTAGGATAGGATTTGCAGTTATTCCTACTATTTATGGTAATGAAAAAAGTAAAATGAAATCACTGAAAACTATATTTGGATTTTTGAAGATTTTATTTATTTGAAAGCGATAATTTTTTACAACCGGTTTGCTGATATCAATTTTACGACCGGATAATTTCATTATAAACGGATACTAATGATAGTGATTTATTATTGTTAAAATTATAATTAAATATACCGGCTAAAAGAAAATTTACCCTTTTTATATCAAATCAAGGAGGACTTATGAAACTTAAATATTTCTCTCATTCGGCATTTCAAATTACTAGTAAAAGCGGGAAAAGGATACTCATTGATCCTTTTTTAGATGAAAATCCGACCTCTCCCGTAAAGTCCGGTGAAGTGGATGCTGATTTTATAGTCTTAACACATGCGCATGGAGATCATCTCGGCGACTCTTTTAAAATTGCCGCAAGATGTAACTCCATCTTTATTTGTGTTAATGAGTTAGCGGACTATTGCAGTTCGAAAGGATTTACGGCTCATAATATGCATATTGGTGGTGGATACAATTTCGAATTTGGCAGAGTAAAATTTACAATAGCGCATCATGGATCGCTAACACCGGATAATCAATATGCCGGAGAACCGGCCGGTGTAATTTTAATAATTGACGGTAAAACGGTTTATCATACCGGAGACACCGGTCTATTTTATGATATGAAACTTATCGGCGAAATGAATCCGGTAGATTACATGTTGTTGCCTATTGGTGATAATTTTACGATGGGAATTATCGATGCAGTAAAAGCGGTAGAACTTGTTCAACCAAAAACAGCAATTCCCATGCATTATAATACTTTCTCGCTTATTCAGGTGAATCCGGAAGATTTTAAAAAGAAAGTAGAAGCAAAAGGATTCCATTGCAGGGTTATGAATTATGGAGAAGAAATAGAACTCTGATCGCTCGAACAAAATTCATGTTATATCTGAATTAAGCGATTCTCGATTGCCATTACAAGGAGCGCAAGCGATGTGGCATGCCATGTGATTGCCTCCGGGATTGTATCATCTTTTACACGAATATCTCTTTCTAATTCTCTGAAGTTATTCTATTCCACTCTTTTAATTGCATCGATATATAACCTTCCCGTCAAAAATTGTCATCTCAACTTTCACATCTTTTATTTTTACCGGATCGATTGTAAGAATATCATCGCTAAGAACTACCATATCCGCCAATTTTCCCGGTTCAATACTTCCCTTAATAGTTTCTGCATATTCTGCATAAGCGCTGTTGGTTGTATAACATTTAATTGCATCCTCCACCGGAATTTTTTGTTCCGGTATCCATCCGTCGGGATTTTTAAAATCTACTTTTCTTCGTGTAACCGCCGCATAAATGCCTACCAAAGGATTTAAAGATACAACCGGCCAGTCGGTCCCGAAACATAACTTAACACCCAATTCGAGGAGTGATTTATAAGGATGTGTATAATTTATTCTTTCTTTCCCTATTCTTTTTAGAGCCCACGATCCGTCTTCGATACAATGTGTCGGCTGAACAGAAGCAATAACACCGAGTTTGGCAAATCTCTTAATATCCTCAGGTTTTACATGTTGAGCGTGCTCTATTCTAAATCTTCTGTCCCAGCCGGGATTATTATTTTCCAATTCTTCAGCTAAATCAAGAAGATATGAATTGGCATGATCTCCGATTGCATGAGCAGAAATTTGCAATTTATGATTGTCGGCATCCAAGCACCATTTTCTTAACCTTCCATCCGTCACGATAGTATTTGGTAAGCCGTAGTTAACGGAGTCGTTTTCATAAGTTTCAAAAAACCATGCAGTACTTGAACCCAGCGAACCGTCAACGTATGCTTTCAATGAACCGACCCTCAATAATTCATCGCCAAAATTGTATTGAATGCCCTCTCTTGAGAGATCATTATAATTATTAATTGGTAAGCGAGTGTAAATTCTGCAAGTTAATTTACCGTCTCTTTTTATATTTTGAAATGCAAATAAATCTGTTATCGTTTTATTTGGATCGGAATTATAGTTAAAAGTTATATCCTGAATGCTTGTAATTCCAAATCCCATTGCCTTATTCAAGGCGATAATACAAGCTTCGTAATAATCTTTTTCGGTTGGACCGGGTATTTTACTTAAAACAAGATTTATTGCGTTATCTTTTAATATTCCTGTCGGCTCTCCTGTTTTATGATCTTTTTCGATTAATCCGCCTTCCGGATTTTTACTATCTTTTGTAATTCCGGCTAACTTTAAGGCATAAGAATTAACTAAAGCTGAATGTCCGTCTAATCTGCTGAGAAAAAGGGGAGTATCCGGTGTTATATCATCGACATTTTCTTTAGAAGGAAGTTTTTTGACTTTAAACTTTTCATGATCCCATCTACCTCCCGTGATCCATTTACCCTTATGAATTCCGGCATCTTCTTTTAATTTTTCTCTAAATTGATTTATTGAAGTAACATTGCGCAGATCGATCCCTATTTCGTAAAACCCACCCCGGATAAAATGAACATGTGAATCATTAAAACCAGGCAATAATAATTTCCCCTGCAAATCAATAATTTCGATTGAACTATCAATTAATTTCTTAGCATTTTCATTCGTTCCGACAAATATGATCTTATTATTTTCCGTAATTACCGCTTGGGCAAACGGTTGTTTTTTGTTGACGGTATAAACTTTACCGTTAATGAATGCTTTTTTGTTCGGATGTGAAATTGTATTCATTGAATTTATCATAAGAAAAATGAGTAAATCAAGTTGAATTTTTATTTGATTTTATTTCCATTTCAAATTTAACTCAGAATGATGTAATGTAAAATATTATTTATATGACGAATCTAAAAAACTTAAATTATAAACATCTGAATTCATTGAACTTTTGAAAAAATTAAATTTAACTTTTTATTACAGACTTATAAATAAAAAAATTTTCGTTAAGAATAAAAAATTTCTTAATTTAAGAACTCAATTTGAAAAATTCTGCATGAGGCTGATTTAAAAAATTGTTTTCAATAAGATATGTTCTTGTTAAGTTTTTAATTTGAATCTAATAAAAACGAATATATATTATCCTCAACGATATTTTTGTTTTTTCCCGTAAAGAAAACGGGACAGTTATTCCGTTAAAAGTCAAGAGATGAACATCAGTAATGTTCAAAAAAACATTTTAATAAATTAATAGTTCTTTGACATATAGAAAAAGTTTCCTTAAGTTAAAATTGCAAAAACCGGGAAGGAGAATGTACTCGAACCCGTATTAAATGCAAAGTCATTTTGGGATAGGTTCATTCTCTTTTCTCATTTTGTTTTGTCTTCTGGAAATAGGAGCATTGACATCGTGTTTTTGCAATCTTCTTATTTTGCTCAACTTAGGTGATGGTTTAATTTCCTCAAATTTCTTTCGATTGTTTATATCAATTTGGGCATCAAAAGGTGTATTGTTTTTCAACATACCGTAAATTATCCTAAGTATTTTATGCATAATAGCTCCTAGAGCAGCGAGCTTAGGCATACCTTTTTTTAGATGATTAGCATATATCTCTTTGATAAAAGGATTATGTCCAATAGAATACATTGCAACATTAAATAGAATAACTCTAGGCTCTTTTCTACCTTTTTTGCTCATCTTAAAACCATGTTTCCCATCACCACTTATCTTAAAGACCGGATGAATTCCAAAGAAAGAAGCCAGTTTTTTAGAAGATGAAAATCTTTCTATTGTAAGAATTTCAATCATTAATCCCACAGCAGAGTATGTTCCTATTCCTTTATAGGTTTTGAGTAATTTTACTTCATCCGGCAAGTCAACGTTAGTTTCTAATATTTTTATTTGTTGAGCGGTAATCTTTCTTAAAGAAATAATTTGTTTAACTAAGGTAGTTATTGTTATTCTGATTGTTTCATCAGTAGCAGAAGCAACCGATTGTTTTGCATTTTTAATTATTTCATTAGCTCTTTTTTTTGTTAAATAAGGTATTTTGCTTAATGATTCCGGTTGTGCTCTTGCGATTGATTTTGCAGTCGGATATTTTTCGAGCATCTTCAATGTCCACAATCTTACTCCGCCACGACAGTAAGAAAGGATTTCCGGATTAGCTATATAAAGCAAGGACTCCAGTTGATTGAGTAGTTGTGTCTTTTGTTTAGTAAACATTTTTATCAAAGACCATTGTCTTCTTGCTGTAGCAAAATAATCTTCATGTTGATAATCAATCTTTTCCGGATAGTTAATCAAATACTCGGCAATATATTTAGCACTCTCCTTGTCGGTAATAATTCTACTAAGAGAAGCTTTGCTGCTGTGATTAACTCCAAATGGATTAACTCTTGCTACGGAAACGTCCATCTTATATTGTAATTTGTGCAAAGTGTTAAACCAATTGTTTTCATATCCTCCGGTTGATTCGACAGCTGCAAATATTTTTGCACCTGAATTATTAGCAAAGAAATCAGTGAGAAATTCGAATAATTTTTTATGCCCATCAAAAGTATCATCTAACTGGAAATTATCTTCAACTACCTTTTTTTCTTGATTGAGTATTATGAAGTCTGCATATCCTTTGCTTACATCAATACCCATATAATTATTAGTTGCCATTATTTTCCTTTAGTTTATTAGTAAAAAAAATATTTGTCAGGAAACATCAGCCTTGTAAAATCCGGTATCAAGTACCAAGTTATTCCTCAATTTTAACCTGACGGAAGGAAGAAACTGTCCCACGGTCTCGTAGACCAAGGCAAGTACTTTCTCTTCCGTAAGAAAACTTTTTTATTCAATATTTCAAAGAACTTTTTTTTATTTCATAAAACTTTTTTATAACTTTTAATATACAAGGGAAGTATTATTCGGTCATAAAGTAAATTTGGCCGGAGGGAGGAGTAATCTAATATTAAATTTTAGAAGGTAATCTATCAGATACGAAACTATATCAGGGGACAATGGACAGAATTATAAAGAATTACGGA
>CBFDUR010000060.1:0-8022 GCA_965613005.1 uncultured Ignavibacteriales bacterium | reverse complement strand
GCACAAGTGCGTCTATCTCATCGTCAGACAAATAATCGTTCACCCCAACACCAGACCATGAGTGAATAGTCACTCCGCCAAGATGTGTCGCCGCGATACCGGTAGATGCTGTCACCCCCACGAAAACACCACGATCCTTTAAATACGTTACGTATTCATTCAAAACATGAGTTTTTCCACTTCCAGCCGCGCCTGTAAGATACACATTTCGTCCAGCTTTTAAAATATCGAGTGCTTGAGATTGCAACATTAGGAGTATTGTACCATAAAAAATAACGTGTATACGCACGTCTTATTGTCTGATACAAACAATATCTATATCACATTAACTATTAATTTCTCCGGGTGGTTTACGGAACAAAAGGTAACTGATTCTCCTTTTTTGTTTGCGGTAAAACGAATGGTTTTAGTTTGCAGTGGTGCAACAAAATCATTCACACCAAAATCAGAGAGAGATAATCCATGCTGTTCATTATCATTGTTTTTTACCGTTATTTCAACTACCGCTCCAAACGGAACTTCTATTTGTTTTGGAGAATAACTTCTGTTAGTTATAGATGTAGAAAATTTTAAAACGTCTCCGTCTAGTACTCCTACTGCTGACACACTATCATCCTGAGGTAATGCTTTACCTCCTACAGTGCCACCAAAAAAGAGAAACCCAACAAGTCCTAACACAATTATAATCAATCCATAAAATACATATTTCATAATTTTTTTATTCTTTAATCTCTATAACAATTATTTATTTAATTTGATTAACGATTTTATATCATTTCATTAATAATAACATACTATTATAACGTGTGTGGAACACCTAAACATTGTTTAATAATACAATCATATTATTTATCAATTTATTTATATTCTTTATATTAATATAATTTATTAATATGGAAAGTTAAAAATGTTAGAGGAATTATCTCTTAAATTTGAAAAGTCTCTTAAGAAAGTTACGGGACAAGGAAGATTAACCGAAAAGAATATCTCGGATACTTTGAGAGAAATTCGTCGCGTTTTGTTAGATGCTGATGTAAACTATAAAGTAGCGAAAGAATTTATTGCTGAAGTAACGAAAAAAGCACTCGGTAAAGATGTGCTTGCTTCAATTTCGCCTGGTCAACTTATTACTAAAATTATCAATGATGAACTTATTGTTTTACTTGGAGGAAGCCAGAGTGAAATAAAGCTGAACGGTTCAGGGATTACTTCAATTTTAGTGGTAGGGTTACAAGGCTCGGGGAAAACTACCTTTAGTGCAAAGCTGGCTAAAAAACTAAAGAATAGAGACAGAAAGATTCTGTTGGTTGCTGCCGATGTTTACAGACCGGCAGCTATTGAACAGTTAATATTATTAGGCTCGCAGATAGATATTCCGGTATATTCAATAGAAGAAAAGGATGCTAGAAAAGTTGTGACCAATTCTTTAACCTATGCTAAAGAAAATAAAATAGATACTATAATTATTGATACAGCCGGTCGGCTTCATGTTGATGATGAGATGATGAAGGAAGTAGCAGATATCAAGGATATTGTAAATCCAACCGAATCTCTTTTTATAGTAGATTCTATGACCGGACAAGATGCTGTAAATTCGGCAAAGGCTTTTAATGAAAAAGTAGATTATGATGGTATTGTACTTACTAAATTAGACGGTGATGCCCGGGGTGGGGCTGCGCTTTCTATTAGAGCCGTTGTTGGGAAACCAATTAAATTTATCAGTAACGGCGAAAAATTAGATTCTTTAGAAACCTTCTATCCTGAAAGATTAGCATCCAGAATTTTAGGAAAAGGAGATGTAGTATCACTTGTTGAGAAAGCACAGCAAAGCTTCGATGAAGTTGAGACAAAGAAACTTCAGGAAAAAATAAAGAAAAATAAATTTGATTTTAATGATTTTCTTAAGCAAATTAAAGCTATTAAGAAAATGGGTTCTCTTTCATCACTATTAGGAATGATTCCAGGGATGAATTCACAATTGAAAAATGCAAAAATTGATGATCATGCCTTAATTAAAGTGGAAGCAATTATTAATTCTATGACTAAAAAAGAAAGAGAATCCCCCAAAGTCTTGAATGGGAATCGTCGTAAAAGAATAGCTAGAGGAAGTGGAACATCTATACAGGATGTGAATCGTTTAATCAAACAATTTAATGAAACACTAAAGATGATGAGCCGTTTTTCTAAGAAAGGTTTCGGTGGTTCATTGAACGGTAATTTTAAGTTTAATTGATAATATAATTAGGAGGTTAAAATAACTTGGCTGTTAAGTTAAGATTAAGAAGAATGGGTAAAAAAAAGCAACCGATATATAAAGTAGTTGCTGCTGATGCCCGATCGCCTAGAGATGGAAAATTTATTGAGTCTATTGGTTTATATAATCCTTTAACCGATCCGTCGATAGTTGAAATTAAAGAAGATAGAGCATTGTATTGGCTAGACAAAGGTGCTCAACCAACGAATACTGTGAAAAGCTTATTAAGGCAAAAAGGTATCATCTTAAAAAGAGAGCTTATTCGTAAAGGCTTATCGGAAGAAGAAATAAAACAAGGGTTGGAAAACTGGGAAAACTTACACCAAGCGAAGATTGAAATAAATGAAAAGAGTACAGCAGAAGTAAAGGGCGCTGCTTCTGGCGAAGATTCAGGGGAAAAGGAAGAAAAATAAGGCTTTCTTTCCTCAGCATTTTTTCTGTATATTATTTCTAAAGCTCCCTTACTCTAAATAAAGGAGATTTCTTTCTATGAAAGAGTTCATTGAATTTATCGTAAAACATTTGGTGGATAGTCCTGATAATGTTGTCATCGAAGAAAAAATTACTGAAGAAAATAAGGTTATACTTTCCTTAAAAGTACAAGCGGATGACGTTGGAAAGGTTATCGGCAAACAAGGAAAAACTGCTCAAGCTATGAGAACTCTATTGACTGCGGTTGCAGCAAAAGAGGGTAAAAGAGCAATACTTGAAATATTAGACTAATAGTATAATTTTTTTTACTTTGTGAAAGAATACTTTTTAATTGCCAAGATTATTTCGATTTACGGAAAGAACGGATTTGTTCGTATAAAATCTTACTCGGATTTTCCTGATAGGTTTTTTGATTTGGTAAAAGTTTATTTGGATTTTTGGGGAAGTAAAAAAAAGTTTGTTGTTCAGAAAGCAATTAAACGTAAAGATTATTTAGCGCTAAAGTTTAAAAATTTTGATAGTGCTCAGGATGCGGCTTTTTTAGTGGATAAAGAGATCTTTATAAACGGAAAAAATCTTGTTCAACTTCCGGAGGATTACCATTTCGTTCATGATTTGGTCGGAAGCAAGGTATTTAGAAATGATGTGGAAATAGGAATTTTAAAAGATGTGTTGAAATATCCTGCAAATGATGTTTATGCAATAGAGAGTAAATCCGGTAGAGAATTATTACTCCCTGCAGTTTCGGAGTTTATTAAAAGTTTTGATCCTTACAAAAAAGTTTTAATTCTTACACCCGGCGATAATTTTTATGAGAATGATGAGGATTGATATAATTTCCGCAGTCCCCGATTTGCTCTACAGCCCGCTAAATACTAGTATTTTAAAAAGAGCACAGAGCAAGGGAAAAGTGATAATTAAAATTCATAATTTGAGAGATTATGCTTTTAATAGGCATAAGCAAATTGATGATAAACCTTTCGGGGGCGGAGCCGGTATGATATTGAAGCCTGAACCGTTTTTTGAATGTATCGAAAAACTTCAGCAAAAAATAAAGTATGATCATATAATATTTACTACCCCTAAAGGTAAAATACTTAATCAAAAAACAGCTAACGGTCTTTCTCTTGCCGGGAATTTGTTATTTGTAGCGGGTCATTACAAAGAAATTGATGACAGAGTTAGGCAAAAATTTGCTACCGATGAAATATCGATCGGCAACTATGTATTAACGGGTGGAGAACTTCCTGCTTTAATAATTATTGACGCGGTAGTTCGTTTAATACCCGGCGTCCTGAATGATAGTGAATCTGCGCTTGAAGATTCTTTTCAGGATGGTGAAATAATAGAAGCTCCATATTATACCAGACCGGCTGAATTCCGGGAAATGAAGGTGCCTGATGTTTTACTTTCCGGTGATGAAAAAAAAATTAAAAAATGGAAAGAAGAACAGTCGCACAAACTAACTGAACAATGGAGAAATTATAATAATTAGTGGAGAATATCATGATTGACATAAATAATATATTACCTGGACAGAAAAGAACGGACTTACCTGATTTTAATCCCGGGGATCATGTCCGTATACATGTGAGGGTTATTGAAGGTGATAAGGAGAGAATTCAACCTTTTGAAGGCGATGTTATCAGCATCAGGGGAGCGGGAACAAATAAAACTTTTACAGTTAGAAAAATTTCCGGAGGTGTTGGTGTAGAAAGAATTTTTCCGTTTAATTCACCTAAGATTGCTAAAATAGAATTATTAAAACGAGGTGATGTGAGAAGAGCAAAGCTTTACTATTTGAGAAATCTCTCCGGTAAAGCTGCTAGGATTAAAACCAAGAATTAATCTTTTCAGTAAATTCGTATTGATTTACTGAGGCTGTTTCAAAGCTGTTTGTCAGTTGGAGCGCATGTAAGAAATCTTTAATATAAACTAATTTTAAAAAGTTCTTACGTTGTTTTGCTTTTTAGAATGACTGAAATAATGATTTTGAGATATAATTGCGATACACCGGGAAAACCGGGACAGTTTAATTTACGATAAGTCGGGAGTTTTGAAATCACTTAATTGTTATGACGTACTTTTTCCCTGAAAATATATTTACAAAAATTATTATAGGGAGTTTGCCTGTTGAGTTTAGAAAAAATGTGAAATTTCTTCCGGGTTCATTAATAGCCCCTAGATTAAAAGAAGATCAAAAGTCTGTTGGTTTAATACCGACAACGGATTTAATTCAACATAAAGAATTATTTGTTTCGCATTCTTTCGGAATATCATTTGAAGAATCATTATGTAATACGTATCTATATTATTTTGGTAATGAGAATAAGCCTAAAGATTTATACTTGTTGGGCGATATTTCATCGTTGGAGGTAATATTAAGTAAAATATTTTTCAAAGAGATTTATGCCACCGATATTGAAGTTCACATTGTAACCGATAATCTAGATTTAAAAGGAAAGAATACTTTAATTTCGGGAGATGTAAATTTTCAAGAAGATGCTTACAAGGTTGGTATTTCTTTGGCAGAGGAAATGGTTGAGTTGCTTTCATATCCGTTTGTAAATTATTTATTAGCTTCGGTTGATGGTTCGTTAATAGATAATTTTAACAAAGAAATAAAAGGAATAAGTTCAACTGTTTATTCAAACGTGGAAAATAATAATTTTGTTCAATATCTTTCCAGTCCAGCTAAAGAATATGTTAAAGATAATATTTCTTCTTTTGTTTGTGAATTTGACGATAAGGATATTGAAGGAACAAAACAGCTATTAAGGTTACCTTATTATCACGGGGTTATTCATGAAATAATAGAAGTAAAATTTGTTTAATTTACAAGTTCGCTCTAAAAATGTGTTTTTTATATTTGTTATTGTAAGTGGACGGTTCTTACAATTTAACTCAAAATAAAAAAAGTTCCACGTCAATTCGTCGCTTGATACGAGATTAACAGCCTTTTAAAGCGAACTCTCATAAAATCAAATAGATCTCTATTAACAAAGAATCTCGATTCTGACGGAGCTTAAAAAGCTATATGTGATACACTCAAAACATTTGAGTTTTCTTTTATCCCTTTTAACATTTCGGTGCTTAATGGATTTCTTAATTTCATAGTACAACAAGCGACAACACCACCCTCAAAAATAATATTTTCTATTTCTTCGATGTTTATTTTAGCTTCCCTAATAATGTTTAATATCGAAGCTAATACACCCGGTTTGTCATAGTGTTTTACTACTAATTGATAGTGTGTAGCACTAATTTTAGCTCTATTAACCCAGTGAGCAATTAATCCACTCATTACAAAATCTTTAATTATCCTTACAGTTTCGGCGGCAACGGCATTTTGGGCTTGTTGTGTTGAAGCTCCGATATGATGAGTAACATAAACATTAGGGATAGATTGCAGTTTAGATTTAATTTCACCGGATTTCTGCTCAGGTTCATCTCTAATTACGTCGAGTGCAACTCTAATATTCTTACTTTTTATAGTCTCAATCATCGCATCTTCATCTATTAAATCAGCTCTTGCGGTATTGATTAGAAGCGAATTCGGTTTCATATAATTGAACATCTCTTTATTGAAAAGACCTTTCGTTTGAGGAGTAGTCGGAAGGTGCAGGGTTACAATATCACAAAGAGGCAGCAGTTTATCCATTTCGGAGAAATCTTTTATAGCAACTCCTTTAATTCTGGAAATATCTTTTCCATACACATTCATGCCGAATGCAAGTGCACGTTTAGCAACTTCCTTACCGATATTTCCCACACCGATAACTCCTAAAGTTTTTCCTTTTAATCCTTCTGCTTTGGAATATCCAGCCTTATTCCATTTACCGTTACGAAAATCGATTACGTTATCAGGAATTCTGCGATCAAGCGAAATCATCAAACCCATTGTCAATTCGGCTACGGCAACAGAATTCATGCCCGGACAATTGGCAACATAAATGCCTTTTTTATTTGCTGCGGCAATATCTATGTTATTAACACCCGATCCGGCTCTAATAATCAAATTTAAATTTCCACCTAAATTTATAGTTTTCTCGTTAACAACGGTTGATCGAACTACAAGAATATCGATATCTTTTGCAGCTTCAGGCAGATCATTTTCTCCTAATTTTGGAGAATAATTAATATCTAAATCCAGGTCTTTTAATTCTTGTATATATTGTTCCGGAAATTTATCTGCTATTAAAACTTTTACATTCATAATTAATCCCTTCAAATATTAAGCATTGGTATTTTAATATGCCATTTTTTGGCGTTTTCAATAGCCTTGGAATAGCCGGCATCGGCATGTCGCACAATGCCAAGACCGGGATCATAATTTAAAACATTCTCAAGTTTTTTCTCGGCTTCTTTAGTACCATCGGCGACAATTACCATACCGGCATGGATTGAATTACCGATACCTACGCCGCCTCCAACCCAACCGGCGCCTCCGATAGAGTTAAGCAAAGCATTCAAAATAGGCCAGTCGGCAATAGCATCGCTCCCATCTTTCATATTCTCCGTTTCTCTATTAGGTGAGGCAACTGAGCCGCAGTCGAGATGGTCTCTCCCGATAACAATCGGAGCAGTGATATCACCGGATGCCACCAGATTATTGAAGATTTTACCGATCTTAGCACGTTCGCCAAATCCCAACCAGCATATTCTGGCAGGAAGACCTTGGAAATGAACTTTTTCCCGGGCTAAATTAATCCAGTTAATTAAAGATTTATTTTCAGGGAAAGTATCTTTTATTACTTGATCAGTCACGTAAATATCATGTGGGTCACCGGATAGGGCTACCCATCTAAAAGGTCCCTTGCCGTCACAAAATAAATGGCGTATAAACTCAGGCACAAATCCCGGAATCTCAAAGGCATTATTAACGCCGTTTGCTTTTGCTTCACCACGGATATTATTTCCATAATCGAATGTGACTGCACCTTTTTTCATAAATTCAAGCATTGCATAAACGTGTTTGGTAATTGTATGTTTTGTCAGCTTGATATACTTTTGAGGATTTTCTTTCCTTAACTGAAGTGCTTCTTGGAAACTCATATTCATCGGTACATAACCGTTTAGCGTATCGTGAGCGGAAGTTTGATCGGTTACTATATCCGGTATGATATTTTTATTTAATATTTTAGGAAGAATTTCTCCGGCGTTTCCAACTAAACCTATCGATAACGGCTTTTGTTCTTTCTTCGCCTGCAATACCAGGTCTAAAGCTTCATCCAGATTTTCCGAAAGATAATCCAAATAACCCGTATTAATTCTTTTTTGAATTCTTTCCCTATCGACTTCAACGCCCAAGAAAGCTGCACCGTTCATAGTAGCGG
>CBFDUR010000059.1:0-8129 GCA_965613005.1 uncultured Ignavibacteriales bacterium | reverse complement strand
GGCGTACCAGACCTCATCGCCGGGAATGGCAAATTCTTCCGGATCGACGTAGGAATTGATCTCTTCCTTGCCGGTCTCGATCGAGGCATTGCCGCAACCGGTCAGGTTCAGCGCCAGGCCGCTGCCGGTCAGCCCCATGATTTTCATAAAGGTGCGGCGATCCATGGTATCGAATATGGAGTTTAATTTAGGATTGAACTTAGCAATTAAATTTGTCAGATGTAATGTAACGCCTTTATATCCGGGATAATTAAACGATTGAATTTCCAATGTATCTGCATACTGCTTCAATTGATTTTCAAGATACGCCAAGTCTTCCGCATGTCCGGTAGAATTCGGATTGCGCGGACCGAATTTAACTTGAGTTTCAATTTGCCTGTAAGCATTTTCGGCATCGAATTTCGGGATGTTATAATTTGTTTCCAATTGATAGAGCGGTTTAGCTTTTTTATAAGGCGCTTTTCCACATGAATTCAATAAGAACATTGCGGCAAAAGCGAAAAGTAAAATAGTTGATACATGTTTTTTTAACATTTTGAGAATTATCCCTTCAAATTTTTAATTTAAAAATGAGTTCAAATATTATTTGTGAATTCGGTTCAAAAAGTTCATTTATCTTTTTAAACCCCATCGGGTAAATAAAGATTCTGAATATTGAAATTACCGTTGCTCACTTATCCGGTGATCTGCCCACAAGCAAAACCTTCAGATAGAGCAATTCAGTTATAATTCACTAATATATTACTAATTTCATCTTGAAAGTTTCTACCTATTTTTGCACTTCCCACAAAATTTTCCGTTAACATTGAAAATACAATTAAATGCCCATTTTTTGCCGTTAGATACCCCGATAAGGAACACACCCCGCTTAAAGTGCCGGTTTTTGCATGTACATTTCCCTCAGCAGGCGTATTCTTCATACGATTCTTCAAAGTTCCGTCGACTCCCGCAATGGGAAATGATTTATACAAAATTCTAAACAAAGACGGTTTCTTGTAATACATATATTTTAAAACAGACAATAATACTTTGGCGGTAACTAAATCATAACGTGAGACACCGGATCCATCAACAATTCTGTAATTGTCCGGCGTTAATCCGGCAAGTACAAGTAAACTATCAATTACTTTCATCCCATTTTGAGCAGTAGCGGGTTTTCCGTAAAACTTTCTTGAAAATGCATACATTGTCATTTCCGCGCCGAGATTATAGCTAACTTTATTTAAGTTCACAATAACGCTATCAAAGGGTCGTTTAAAATTAAAAAAATTAATTGCACTGAAAGGAGTGGTAGCGGTATCAATTTTACCGTCGAAAATAATTCCGCTATTTACAGCATGTTCTTTTAATAAAGTTAAAAAATAAAAATCGGGTCTAAAGACATTAACATGCAAAGTATCTTGCAGAGAATCCGGAATAACTTTATTCGGTAGATCACCTTCAACTATTATTTTATTTTTCCTATTTAACCAGGCGCGTGTAACTTTCAGCGTGTTCGGGCTATCTGCCGGAACAGTTATAGCTTTATTTTGAATACTTACATAATCAGTTGGAGGTACTAAGCTGACCGACGGTTTCTCCCCCAACAATTTGCTTTTTACGATAATACCGATTGAGTTCCGGTTAATATCTAACGGAGTTAAATAAGGTGCGTCGGTTGAAGGATCATCATCCCACATCCAACCTCTTCCCCAAAACAATGAATCCATCATTGAAACATCACCATATATATTACCTGTTATTTCTTTGATACCCAAAGATTTTATTACGGAGACCAATGAGTCTATATCCTCCGTTGTAAAATCAGGATCGGATCCACCTACTACATATAGATCACCGTATAAGGTTTTGTTAATAATTTTACCCGAATAATAAAGCGATGTGGTAAATGAATAAGTCGGACCAAGAAAAACCAATGCGGTGGAAGTTGTAAGAATCTTCATGTTTGATGCGGGATTAAGAAGCATATTTTCGTTTTTTTTATATATGCTTTGTCGAGCGGATAAATCATATATATCGATTCCCATCAAAGTGGAGTTAAAATATTTATTTGATAAAACCGTATCTATTTTATACTGAACTTCTTTTAGATTGCTTTGCGGAAATAAACTTGAAGTTAATAAGACAATCAGTAATAATATTTTTTTTAGCATAAGAAACACCTGTAATTAAAAATAAACTCTCTTTTTAAATTCAACACCGATTTCTTCTTCGACCGTATGTTTTACTTTCTCAATATCAATTTCATCCATCATCACAACAGACATAACAACCCTGTTAACATAATTTTTACATTCTTTAGCAAAATTTATTGTTGACTCGAGATAGCGCGGTTCAAGCCCCATTAACTTGGAATATTGCGCCGGATCAACGCTGTTTATACTGATTGAAACGGTATCAATCAAACCGTGCATTTCCGGAATGATATTTCCGTTATTCAGCAAATTCCCGTGACCGTTTGTTATTAAACGTGTAGTACCATTGTTAGCTTTAACATATTTTGCAATTGTTTTAATAATATTCCACCTTAACGTCGGCTCACCATAACCGCAGAAAACTATTTCATCATATTTTGCAGAGTCGCCGATTTCATTTATATAAGCTTTTTCATCCGGTTCTTTACTTTTACTCATTTTTAAATTATAGCCGTTTATTACCGCCTCTCCTTTACGATCACAAAAGACACAATTTGCATTACAACGATTAGTAATATTGAGGTAGAGTGAATTACCTATCTTATATGTAATACTCGGATGAGGTTTACCGCCTATTCCGAACATTCTAAAAACATTATATGAAGTTGCCCTTGCAATATCTTCAACTGTCAGATGATGAACTTCCGCAATTTTTTCTGCAACATATTTAACATTATACGGTTCGTTTCTTTTGCCTCTGTTCGGTACGGGTGTCATGAACGGAGAATCGGTTTCCAACATAATACTTTCAAGGCTAAGATCGGCTAAAACACTTAGAAGAGAATCCGATTTTTTAAAAGTTATATTCCCCGTAAAAGAAATAAAGTGATTCATTTTAATTAATTCACGTGCATTTCCCAAAGAACCGCTATAACAATGGAATTGAGCTTTTAATCCCGAACCGTAATATTCTCTGATAATATTCATCATATCTTCATCGGAATCACGATTATGAATAATAATGGGTAAATTGCGTTTAATAGATAACTCAATTTGCGCTCTGAATGCTTCAATTTGTTTTTCTTTCGGAGAAAAGTCATAATGATAATCCAACCCTATCTCACCGATTGCCACAATTTTCGGATACTTTAAAAGTTCATCTATTTCATCTATCCAGGAAGATTCCCAATCCGTTGAGTCATGCGGATGAACTCCAACCGCACCATAAATGAATTCATATTTCCCGGTAAGTGCAATGGTTTGTTTGGCGGTTTCTATGTCGGTAGCAGGTACAATTATATAATTTATTCCGGATTCTTTTGCCCGTTTAATTACTTCATCGATATCTTCCTTAAAGTTGGGATAGAACAAATGTGCATGTGTGTCTATGTACATAATATTTTCTCAGTCTCTATATTTTTAAAATTTATCAAAATAAGATGAGAATAAAATTATCAATTTAACGGTTAAAATAAAAACTTGATAATTATGATATCTTTTTCCATTAAATCAAACTATTGATGTACTGGAAAGGTTTATATTTTCGCTAGAAATAATTGATAATTTTTTTATTTTAATACCGATTATTTTCCGAATTCAAAAATGACCTGTTTTAAACGATATAGACAAAATCTACACCAAAATATAATCATACCTCTAGGACAAAAGCACCTATTATATTTACAGGTAAAATATTCAAAAAAGAAACATGTTACCGGAAACAATATTAAAGAAATATTATAAATCGGATTCCTTTAGAGGATTACAAAAAGAAATACTTGATACTATAATAAACAAGAAAAGGCATTGTTTGGTCTTAATGCCGACCGGCGGAGGTAAATCATTATGTTATCAAATTCCAGCTTTGTATTTTGATAAAGGAACGATTGTAATCAGCCCGTTAATTGCATTAATGCAGGATCAGGTAGATTCACTCAAAAGAAAAAACATTTCTGCAGGATTTATTAATTCCACATTATCGAAACAAGAAAGAGATGAAAAACTCAACGAATTCATTCTGGGAAAGATTAAGATATTGTACGTAACACCGGAACGATTCAAAAAGAAAGATTTTGTAGATAAAATCAAAAATATGGAAATATCTCTTTTTGCCGTTGATGAAGCTCATTGTATTTCCGAATGGGGACACGATTTCCGACCGGACTATTCCAGAATAGGTGAATTTCGAAAAATATTAAATAATCCGTTAACTATTGCACTGACGGCAACAGCTACTTCCGAAGTACAATCCGATATTATTAAAAAACTTAATATCAAAAAATCAGAAATAAAAATATTTCATCAAGGGATCGACAGACCGAATCTTAGATTGGATACTGCGGATATATTCAGTGATGAAGAGAAACTTTTTCATATAATAAAAGTGCTAAACGAATTCGAAGGTTCCGGGATAATTTATTTTTCCTTAATACAAACCCTGCGAATCTTCTCTCAGCTTCTAAAAGATAAAGGTTATGCTCATGGAATTTATCATGGGAAAATGACGAGTAGAGAAAGGAAGAAAATACAAAGAAAATTTTTAGGTGGAAATATCAATTTAATGTTGGCAACCAATGCTTTTGGAATGGGTATTGATAAAGCGGATATTCGATTTGTAGTTCATGCGGAAGTCCCTTCTTCCGTTGAATCATACTATCAAGAAATTGGAAGAGCGGGAAGAGACGGTAAAAATTCCCTTTGCCTGCTATTATATAATCAAAACGATCTTTACATTCAATTGGATTTTATTAAATGGTCAAATCCCAACGCAGATTTTTATTCCGCTCTTTTTGATATCTTAAAGAGAGATATAGATGCAGTAAATTCGTACGGAATCGATTTTTTGCGCGAACAAATGAATTATAAAAATAGAAATGATTTTAGAATTGAAACTGCTTTTAGAATGTTAGAAAGATATGAGGTTATTGAAGGCGGAATTGAGAATAAAAATCTTAAGGTAATCAATAAACTTCCTAAGGACCTAGAAGAGCAAGAAAAATTGAAAAAAAAATTATTGAACGATAATAAAAAATTACTTTCTATGGTTAAATATTTTCGCACGAAGTATTGCAGACGTGTTTTTATTTCAAACTATTTTGGTTTTAATGATGAAAAACCTTGCGGAAAATGCGATAATTGTGATAAATTTCATTTAACATCTAAATTGGGTAATTCTTGATTGTCATTTTGATGAACACAAATCAGGCGTGCCGTCGTTTAATGTTTTCCATACTCCACCCGGAGCAGAAGCAATGTAATATTCGCTTCGACTTGCCCGGTTAACAGCAATATCTGTGACTCTTCCGGGAGTAACCGCTGGGGCCAATACTCCGAAACTTCAAACCTATAAAAGTTGAGAAAGACATCAGTTCTTTTCTTATCATTCTTTTGGATATTGGAAACAGCCGGCAACAGCTATTCAGAGTCAAAAATAAGACGCAATAAAGCAACAGATTACGAGGGTAATAAAAAATATTTTTCCGGTTAAATAAAAAAAGAGCAAAAAGAAAGAAAATAGAGTTTTATATTAATTTATCAAAAAATTAAAAACAAATATCATAAAACCGAAAAAAGAAATCATAACAACGCATCGGTGGATAAATGAAATTGATTATAAAGGGACAAAACTAAATTCGATAGCGACAAAAGAAATAACACAGCATTTCGACAAGCTCAATGCACTGCAGGGGAAACAACTACATATTAAAGGACGATAAGATCCAAGCCCACGGCTGGTTTGACGATAGGTATGCTGTTATCAGCCTGATATTACTACCTCTAACGGGATACTGATATTTTGTCTCTGAATTTCCTCATAACGTGGGCGTGCAGGAATTTGAATTTCATTTTTATTATTTTTATCTAATTTATGAAACTATTAATGCATAAATTAAGCGCTCTCACAGCTTCTGCTCAATATATTCCCTGAAAGACAAAATTCTTTCCTGATCGTCGGGATTAATCAAAAACGGAATAACATCTTGAGCCAGTTTATCCATATCCAGCTCTGACGACCTTTTTAGCACTTTGTTTTTAAGTTCTTTCTTAGTTATTTTATGCTCTTTGATTAAAAAATCATAATCAGGCATCGTTAGTCCCAATAAATAAGAAACATCGTAGAAATCACGCCCTTTTTCCCTCTTTCTTTGCAAAATGGCAATCAATTTCTGAGACAAAATAACAGCAGGAGAATTAACCAAAATTTTCCTGTATACATCAAAACCGCCTAATATTTTTATTTCCGGCTCAACTAATTTCCGCTTGCGAACCGCATCAACGCGCACTAAAATTTTTTCGTCTTTATGAACCGCTAAATTGTTGGCGAAAAGCAATTTAGGGAACTTAATATAACAATGGTAAGCGCCTTTTTCAACAAATCTAAATTCCAAGTCAAAACCCTTACTTTTCATATCTCCAACAACCTTTTTTAATATATTCTCAAAATCATTATAAGACAAGCTAAAATTATCAAAATCCAAATCTTCGGAAAAACGGGAACTGTGATAAATAATTCTGATCGCCGTTCCGCCCATAAAGCTTAGATGCTCGCTTCCGGCTTGTTTAAATATTGAATCCAGCAATTCATATTGCAAATATTCCACTAAAACCGCCTTTGGATTGCGGCGGAAAACTTCAGCCGGATATTCTTGTTTAATTTGATTTAAAGTCAGCATATTAATAATTTTAAAATTTTCATAATTTTTTTATTATCAGCCGCTAAAAAATATTTTTTCAGCTTCTTGCGGCTTAAGCCCTTAAGCGCGAATTCATTTAAACGCAACTCCTGAATATCTTCTTTGTTGTTGATGCGGGATAAATTCAGATAGACATAATCAGCCAACGCTTTTTCCGGTTCAGCCATTAAATAAACCAGGCCGTTATCATTTATTTTATTGTATCCGAAAAATAATTCTTGTTTTACGCGCTTAAAACTGAACATACCGAATTCATTTTTAAAAACTCTGGTAGTTTTCGTTGTTACGGAAGTGCAGTTATACACCATTTCCGGTATTATCCCATATTTTGCCAGCGCCCACTCCAAACTCACATAACTCGGCTGGTATAAATTAAAAGCTATATACTCGCTTTTTAATAGCTCTTTTTTCTCCGCTAAAGCGTATACGCCATTTTTTAATTTAATTATATATCCTTTTTTTGACCATTCAGACAACTGATAAGGATAAATATTCAACCCCGTTAATTTCAAGTCTTGCAATGAAAAAATAGGATCTTTTAATTTTTTAATTAATTCAATGTATTTCATTTTCTTATTGTTTTTAATAATATTCTGAAATGATTATATCACATCCAAAAATGAAGTCAAGACAATCGTTGCTGTTTTTAATTCTTGCCGCCCGTAATGGAATTTTCGCCGGAAACATTTATTGTTTTTATAAATTCCTTAATTTTCCCGTTATCCGGCGCCAGATTTAGGGCTTTTCGCGCGTATTCCAACGCTTTATTCGTGTTACCCCGCTCTTTATACAATAAAGCGATGGAAAACGGCCAAGTGTAATCGCGCGGATTCAGCATATATCCCCTCTTATTATACCAAATCGCTTTATTTAAGTCTCCTTTCCGGAAATAAATATCCGCTATTTTTCTGTAAACAACCAATCTATAAGGATTTATGCCGATTATTTTTTTATAATAAACCAATTGGGAGTTAATATCGTTTAATTTTTTATAACTCTGAATCATATTGCCGTAAACCTCTATAATAAAATTATTAATATCATCTCTATGATCTCTGTTTAGCCCCGGCGCGCTTAAGTCCGGTAAAACCGAAAGGGCTGTTTTGTAAACATCCAAAAATTTTTTATATTCTCCGGCGAAATAATACATGCGCCCTTGGCTTAAATATGAATCCGGCATAAACGGACTTTCAGCCGCTATTTTTTCATACGCTTTTTTCGCGTCAATAAAATATTTTTTGTTTTTATATAGAATTTGAGTTTGATGTATGTCTTTATCTTTTGAAATATATACACCAGC
>CBFDUR010000058.1:0-8157 GCA_965613005.1 uncultured Ignavibacteriales bacterium | reverse complement strand
TTGACGACCAAGTTAACCTATCATCCGGCGATGATGAACTTCTTATGCAAAAAATAAGCAAAGAGACTGATTATCAGATTAAATTTTGCATTAATAAAGAGGCTATTGTTAAAACTAGTCCTAATAAATCCCTGCGTCAATTTTATCAGCAAAGGAAAAGGTGGGCTAGTAAAGGATTGTTTTATGCCGATAAATTTTTAATCTTGAAATTAATCTTAATTTTCTCGTTTTATGCCGGATTATTACTACAATTATTTTTAGCCGTATTTATCAATAACATTTTTTATTTAACGTTCATTATAAGTTTATTGATTAAAATAATCTTAGAATATTTGATTCTTCGAAAAGGTGTAAAAATTCTTTTTTCTAAGAAAATTCTTTCAAAATTTTGGATAGCCGAATTATTACATGTGCCTTACATCATAATAGCCGGCATTTCAGGTGCTTTGGGAAATTATGAGTGGAAGTCTAGAAAAATTGCCCGGTAATTTATTAACGTTCCATAAACAGAACCGGAAACTGTTCTCTATTTTTTACTTTAATCGGCTTTAATCCGAACTCAATTTCTTACTCATTTTTGCAATTGGATTTGCGCGTTGTCAAAAAAGCCGAAACTTGTGTTTTTGTACTATATTAAATTATGCATGTATATAATTTTATACACTTAATACGGTTTATATTAAAATTTTATTAGATTTAATCTTTATATAGTGGCATAATGCTTGTATCATATATTGAGAAAACTCAATGAGGCGTATCATGAAAAAACTTTTTTTTATAATAATTTTATTAGCGTTTGTACTTTCCAATAATTCTGAAATTAAGGCACAGCCATATCAGAGAGCAGAGTTCGGAGTTTTTTATTCTGCTTTAGCTCCTTATGGAACTTGGATTGAAATAAACGGCGGTCTTACTGTTTGGCGTCCATATAATGTAAGAGCGGGATGGATCCCCTATACGGTAGGGCAATGGATATGGACCGCGGACGGCTGGTACTGGAATTCATACGAACCTTTTGGATATATAGTATTTCATTATGGAAGATGGTATTATGATGACTATTACGGGTGGATATGGACCCCCGATTATAATTGGGCGCCTGCTTGGGTGCAATGGAGGTATGATAATAATTATATAGGATGGGCGCCTCTTCCGCCTTATGCAAGATTTTCTCCCAACGTCGGAATTTATTTTAGTATAAATTTCTTTACTCCATATCGTTATTGGAGTTTTGTCAGATATAGATATTTCTACAATCCTCATGTATATAATTATTATGAACCTTTAAAAATTAAGTATCGAATCTTCTTCAGAACTCATTATAGAACAAATTACGGCTATTTTAACGGTAGAATAATAAATAGAGGAGTTAATATTGATTACATAAGTCAAAAAAGCGGTCGGAGAATTATTGAAAGAAAAATTGAAAGAGTCCATAATACTCGAAGATTTTTAAGAAACAGAAACGGTAACAGAAGTATCAATGTAGCAAGAGCTTTTATTCCATCACGAAAACAAATTGTAAGAAGCGAACGTACAAATATTGTCGTTAGAAGAGGAAAAAGGAGATCTACGATGGATGTGTCCGGATTAAAAATAAATTCCGGAAGAAATGCAGGCAGATCTATTCCCGGCATCTTACGTAATGATAGACCTCGAAATGATCGTGCACAAAGAGACTTTAATAGAATCGGAAATAATTCAGCGAAATCGAATAGAAGCGGTTTTAACAGGGAATTTTATCCACAGCGGAATAATAGACCCGACATCGGAAGGAATAATAAAAGAATTGAAAAAACCGTACCAAATGAAAGGAAACAAATACACAGCAGGCAAAATGAGTTTCAACGAAATAGGGAAGGAAGAAAAAACTTTAGAAACAATCCTCCGAGGATGAAACGGGACAGCAAAGGAAATCGAAATGATAGAAACCGCGGACACATAATTAGAAGATAATTAAACTTGACATACAACTTCTCCCTAACGGCATCAATACATGCTTGATGCCGTTTTTTTTTCTTAATTTTTACGTAACCTTTTCTGATTCAAGTATCGTAAAAAATTTTTCTATAATATTGCCTATCTCTTGTATGTCGGTTTGCGTTAAATCCGGGTAACTCGGTAAACTTATACCATGCCAGCCGAGTTTTTCGGCTGTCCGTAGTTTCTGATAATTATGAGAGAACATAGGCATAGTATGAACGGGGAAAAAAGTCGGTCTTGTTTCTATCCCTTCATTCTTCAAATGAGTTCTTAATTTATCCCGTAATTTGGGTGATTCTACAAGGATTGAATACATCCAATAAGTATGGAAAACATCCGGATGTTCTTGATTTGATTTTACCGGGAGATTTGATAATGCATCATCGTACCATTTAGCCAATTGTCTCTTCTTCGATATCTTTTCATTTGCTTTTTCCAATTGCGCAAGTCCGATGGCGGCACATATATTAGTCATTCTATAATTGAAACCTATTACATCATGCCAATATTCTCTATATTTAGCGAGTCCGTGCATCTTTAAATGATATGCCCTATCATGGAGAGTTTCATCGTTTGTTACAATCATTCCGCCTTCGCCGGTTGTAATAGTTTTATTTCCATAAAAGCTGAATGTGGAAAGATCGCCAAAAGTTCCCACATATTGATTTTTGAATTTTGAACCGAATGCTTCTGCGCAATCTTCAATAAGAAATAAATTATTTTCTTTAGTAATTTTTGTTAACTCATCCATATTACATGGATGACCGTAAAGATGTACCGCCATGATAGCTTTTGTTTTAGAGGTTAGTTTTCTTTTTACATCTTCCGGGTCTATCTGCCAAGTATCTTCCAAGGAATCGACAAAAACGGGCGTTGCTCCGGTAATTGAAATTGCACTTACCGAAGCTATGTAAGTAAAAGAAGGTACAATTACCTCGTCACCTAATCCAATACCCAACGTAACTAATGCAAGATGCAGAGCGACACTACCGTTACTAACCGTATTGGCATGATCAACACCTATAAAATTTTTAAAAGCATCTTCAAATTTTGGAATGAAATCTCCTCGCGACGAAATCCAAGTTGAATCGAGACATTCATTTACATATTTCTTTTCGTTTCCATCGAGTGACGGTTTATAAATCGGAATTTTATATTGCATATTTTTTTCAGTCTATTGTTAATAATTATTTATAAATCTTCTCTAAGAAGGTATCTTTCCTAAAGACAAATTTTTAAGATTAAAATGTTTTTTTGTTTGTTAACTCCGGAGAAATATTTTTATGTATTGAATAATCCTTAACCAACCGTATAATTTTTTTCAAATCTATCATTGAAATACATTCCAAATTGTACGGGCAAGTTTGTTTCCAGCAAGGCGAACATTGAAGCCCGTCCGGGGTCAATTTTTCACCGCGTCCGTATAATTCGATTTCAGCGGCACAAGATAAACCGAACCAAGCAATAACATATTTTTTCAAACCTATTGCCAGATGCATCCCAAAAGAATCGCCGGTAATAACCATATCGCATATATCCGTGAAGCATGCACCTTTTCGCAAGCCCATTGTAGTGGGTGTATTAATTATTTTCCGTTTTTCTTCAAGACTAAAAGAATTAAAAATAACATTGTTTCTGACGGTATCTTCCTTTCCACCTAATAACACCACAATAAGATTTTCGTCTTTAATAAATTTACCGATTAGATTTATATGCTGTTCGATTGTCATTTTCTTATTTGGGAATAAATTTGAACAGCCGGTGTTAAAACCCACATAAGTTTTCATAGGATTATAATTTATTTCATTTTTATAACCGGCTATAAACTCCTTTTCATCAGTAGTTAATTCAAGAGTATATTCATCTTTTCTATAATCTAATTCAAAAGTTTCATGAATTATCTCAATTCCGGTTTTCTGATTCCTCCTAAACTTTAATTCATCGTCATTACCCATTAAATAGTTATACATTGCCTTGTCATTTGCCGGAATTATTTTACCGTCATTATTTAAAAGAAAGCCCAATTTTTGTTTTGCATTAATCTCATTTGCAAAAGCACAAGCATACACAGATTTATCTGCATTCATTAAATAATCAAATTCGATGTTTCTTAATATCATTCTTTGTTCGTCGGTCCAGGCGTAAATTTTGTCAATATACTTGTTGTTAAATAAAATTTTTTCAGCATTAGGCATCGTTAGCCAATAGACTGTGCTCACGGGATATTTCCTTTTAACCGCAGGTAAAATAGCCGTGTTGTCAAGAACGTTGCCCAATGCATCTAGAGAAATAATAAGTATCTTAACGCCGATCTTTGTTTCATTATTTTCATCCTGACATCCATTCACCAAACAATTTTTAAATGATAGACAAGGTTTGTAGCCGGAAAATTTCTTACACCGGGGTATTTTAATCTCTTTAAAATTCATGATTATATTTCATCCGGAAAAATTCTTTTAATTACTTCATTTTAATTAAATATTTAACGTTTTTGATTACCTGATCAACGCTTATCCCATTTTCAAAAGCGCATTCGTTTTGATCCGCACTACAATGATTTCTGCAATATTCATCCGTTATTTGCAGATTTACAGACCTTTTATTCAATACTCCCCAATGTGTAGCGCAATTCATTGCTCTATTACAATGAAGGGTTATGGCTTTAATATTCAAAGCATCTGCTATATGAGCGGGCCCTGTTGAAGAACAAATGAAAATATCCGACCAAGAAATTACTTTAATTAATTCTCTTAAATTACCGAGTTGATCAGAAAGATTAATGACCTTTTTTGGTTCCAACGCATGTATTTTTTTTAAAAAATCATGACTTGTTTCAATAGCGGTTAGAATAATTTTTATATTATATTTATCAAAATTTTCCAAAATTGCTTTAATCAATAAAAAATATTTGTTTTCACTCCAATTTGGAGCCGAACCCCCGGAACCTGTATGAACAATTATTTTAAAGTCATTTTCCGTTATCCCGTAATTTCCCAAAAATTGAATCGATTCTGTTCTTTCTTCTTTAGTTACAAATATTTCCGGTTGAATATTATTAGTTACCACACCAATTTTTCTAGCCAAGTCCATATCGTAATCGGCCTCATGCCGAAGAGGCTTATAATTATTTCGTGATACACTTTTCATAAAAGTAATTACCTCGTATAGTTTATGACCGACGCCAATTCGGTACTTTATTCCTGCTATAAACATCTGATACGAGGCTCTCTCCGTAGGCATAATCAATAAACCATAAGTAAATTTATGTTTACGTATTTCCTTCACTATTTTGATAAATGATCCTTTTTTCAAATCATCGGTTAAAACTATATCTATATTTGGATTGTGCAATAATATTTGAGCGGTGTTCGGTTGAGTTAAAGTTCCTATATATGATGAAGGAAATTGTTTTCTCAACTCTCTTAATAAGCCTGTTATCATTACAACATCACCAACTCTATCGGTGCGCACTACTAGGATTCTTTTCATATATTACGAAAATCAGTAAATCAAAAAATTAATAATTATACTTCTCAAAATAATAAACTTTACACTTTTTTAATAAAAGTAAACTAACATGAAAAATTTCGAGTAAAGGAAATTCACCGGAGTTTATTAACCTTACAACACAAGATAGCTATTCTGAAGGATGAGAAGGGAAAACTTTGTTTTCTGATTCTCAATTTTGCCCCAAAAACAAAAAGATTCTTACATCTTTTGAACGCTCGGAATGATAAAAAAACTAAGTTGCGTTAGAGAGCTGAACGTTTTTGATCTTTTGTTACTGCCTGAATAAATTCTAACAGGCAAATAGATAAAAAAGAACCCCGGAGGCTTTATTATTACCCTCGAGGTCCCTTGGGTGAAGGTACTTTGCGTACCGTTTAGCATTTATGAAAGAGGATTATTTTTCCAATATCATTTTTTTAGTTGCAACAAAATTATTTGCTTCTAATCTATACAGGTAAACCCCAGATGACAAATTAATTGCATTAAAGATATATGTATGATCTCCTGCAGATAATTGATTGTTTATGAGTTCTGCAACCTTTTGACCGAGTATGTTATAAATAGTTAATGTTACATGCGCTGCTATAGGCAGAGAAAATTTTATAACCGTACTGGGATTGAAAGGGTTAGGATAATTATTCTCCAGTATATATTTTGAAGGAATAGAATTATTATTAGATAATTCCACAGCGGTAACTTTAGCTGGAAGAATGAAATTATTAACCTGTGTGCTTCCGTTGGAAGGAGAGTAGCTGGTCTTTTTTTGTTTTGTCCCTACCAATAAAGCGCTTGCAGTAAGTGTATAATTTCCTTGTACAACACCCGAAATCGAATAAGACCCGTCATTTCCGGTTACAGTTGTTCGGATAGTGACATTTGAAGAATTTTTAACAGAAATTAAAACACCTGATAATACCGCTCCGTTTTCAGAATGAACCTCTCCTACAAGATGACCGCCAACTACATTATTATCCGATTTTCCGAGCGTTATCTTTATTCCGGTTATAGAAGAAGATGTAACATGAATGGCAGTAGCATTTTCCCACTCATCAGTATTTGAATAAAATACAGATTTATAACCGGTTGCAGAAACCATTAAATAATAAACGCCTGTTTTTAAGGCTTTAATTTGGAAATTTCCATTGAAACCGGAAACCGCTACATGCGTATTTCCCGATAATGAATCTTTTACTATCACGAATGCGTTTGCTATACCAACATTTGCAGTATCTACAATATTACCGCTGATACTATAAATATTGCTGACGGTATCTACCGGAGTGAGTGTAAAATTTAGACCGCTAAAAGTTGTATCGGCAAATGATAACAATGTATTTGCTTTATACAAAGAATTTTTTCCATTATAGAATTGAATTTTATAACCGGCTTTTGATGCAGAAACGGTAAATGCGTTCAAAGATTGTGGTAAACTATCGAGAGTAACCGTAAATTTCCCCGAAGCATCTGTTCTAGTAGATGCAATGAATCTTCCGCCATGCTCATCTTCGCCTTCGTTTGCCGTCCAAATATTAACGCGTGCATTTGTTAATGATGTATTTAAAGTTGAATTAACTGTCCCACTAAAAGTGATTTTATGTTTGGGCAAATAAATTTGTTCAGGTATTTCGAATTCTATATCGGATACCGATTCACCGTCAGTTACTGTAATAACTTTAGCATCGGCAATAGAGTGTGCATTTTTATAGTATTCCTGATAAAATGATAAACTATCTTTTGATGCAATAGATACCATAACATAATACTTGCCTACAGAAACTTTTGTTCTAAACCGTCCTTCCATATCAGTTGTAGTGAAGAAATTTTTCCGTGAAGTATCGGCACTTATAAATTCTATTATAGAATTCATTATAGCATTATTTGAATTTTCAAAATCAACTTTCCCGCTAACTATACCGCCTTTCATTTGAGAGGTGTCGCGTAAGAAAAACTTGAGTGAATTCATCCCATGGTTTAGCTCTACTTCAAACTCACGGATGATGAAGTTGGAATAACCTTGGGCATTGATATGGAGTGAATATTCACCTTGTATAACACTATCGATTTTAAATTTACCGGTGGTATCGGTAATTGCATGATAGTTAATTGAATTTCCCGATTCAGTATAACTAGATAAAGAAACTTTTGCATTTGCAATAACCGTATGTACACCATTGATTATAGTCTTGGAGTAAACATATCCGGTTAATGTAGTCATGCTTCCATCTTCAGATGCATAGGTATTCATACCGAAAACAATCATTGCGATTATCGGTATTGCTATAAACAGTTTCATAATTGACTTCATTTTTGTCCTCCTATTTTTATAATATTTTTATTTACGATGAAATTATGCCTTTAATTTCTCTACTTTTGTTGTGGGATCTCATAAATATTTCTCACTTTATTTCATGTATCGAAAAGATTATTCAACAAGGGAATACATAATAGCGGCCGGTTTTGTTCTTGTGGCCGTAGTTTTCCTTGTGCGTCTTTTTTATCTGCAGGTTTATACCAATCAGTACCGGCTTTCTGCACGCGACATCGCCCTGCGCCGGGTGATTGAATATCCTGCCCGCGGACGCATCTACGACCGGAATCATAAACTGTTGGTGTATAATGATGCCGTATATGATCTTATGGTGATTCCGAGACAGGTGAAAAGTA